>JAICSL010000187.1 GCA_025936955.1 Nitrososphaeraceae archaeon | reverse complement strand
TGAAATACCAAAAGTTTTTATACGAGATGAGGAGGATTGCCTGAACTCGTAGTAGAAAACGAATTAGAAAAATTAAAGAAATTCAATCGTGATGTTGAGTGGTTTCAGAACAATTATGAAAATTTAAAAAAAGACTACAAGGGTGAATATGTAGCAATTAATAATCAAAAAGTTATAGGACATGATAAAGATCTTAATATCTTGATAAAGAAACTAAAAGAACAAAATGAAGATATAAGTTCATTTGTTATAGAACAAATACATGAGCATAAATACATATATGCGATGTAAAATGGCTTACCCATTTGCGTATATATGGTAAACGTGGAGCAGGAAATCTTTTTTATCTCACAGCATCATTATATTCACCAGTTCTAGCTAGAATTGTTCAGATTAGATTCATACTGGATACTGGTGCTACTTTAACGTCTATTTGTGAGGCAGACGCAATAAAGAATAGTATAGCATATGACAAATTGGTTCCTGCACCTGCAGTGAAGGCAGTGGGTTCAGAAGTATCTTCATATTCTTTATATCAATGTATAATTTTATTCAGTGCAGATAGTGGAGCTCATATAGAAAATCTTCCTCAGGTTTGTTTTTTCAAAAATGATGATATTGCTCATCCAGAAAATATGACAACACAAAGTCTAATAGGTATAGATATTTTGTCTAGATTTAAAATCTCTTTTGAAAATGACAATATGATTTTGGAAAAATAGATTACCACATGGTTTTCAACAACATTTCTCAACACTACGATAATTCAACAGAACCAATATTTGTATTCTTTGTAATGGAACACAAAAGAAACAGCACAAAGAGCGACTGTAAAAAATAGATTATGGAACAAACGTTTTCTGGTCGTTAGATATATATCTAAAATGCGGATATGTATTAATATAATGCATTCACTAGAATACGAAGATTCCTTTGTTAAAATTGCTGGCTTAATTGGAGGAGAAGAATATAATAAGGTTGCTCGCGCTCTATTAAATACTGAAGACGCAACCGATGAAGAAATTGCAAGCGCCACTGGATTGCGGATTAATATCATAAGAAAGGTTCTCTATGACATGTTTGGCAAGGCGTTAATCACGGGTGTGAGAGTAAAGGACGAGAAAAAGGGATGGTTTGTGTATAGATGGCGCGCAAAACAGGATCAGGTTGATAATTTTATTGATAATCAAAAGAAAAAGATCCTCGATAGGCTACAAAAGCGCTTAGAGTATGAAGAGTCTTCTGAATTTTACTATTGTGGAAATCAAGATTGTCATCGTATAAAATTTGATTCTGCTGTAGAGATGTTTTTTAAATGTCCTAATTGTAAAGGGCCACTTAATATGATTGATAATGATAGAGTAAAAGAAACACTACGTTATAAGATTAAACAGATTACTACAGATATGTCCTCGGAAAAATAAAAATTACCAGGAGAAGTGAAGCCACCAACCTTTTTTCTATCTGTAATATCGTTTTATAATATAAGGATGAACAGCTACACTTAAAACTTCAAAGAAGATATGGCTAATGTATAATGTTTTTTTGTAATAGTTTGTAATGCAAAACGAGTTCATTATTATTTTGTCTTAAGATGTTTCTTAATTCCATTTTTATACCTTCAGAAATCTTATCGTATCCCCCACCCTCCACTAATGTAGTAGCATTTCTACCGCCTACTATCATAGGTGCTACTGTTATGATTACTTCATTTACAATTCCTAAGTGAAGAAGCGACCAATTCAACTCACCTCCTCCTTCAACAAGAATTTTCTTATAACCTTTTTTTTCTAAAATTGAAAATAGCTTTTTAAGATCGACAGAATATGTTCCTACGATAATCACCATTGCACCAGATTTTTTAATTTTCTGAATAATACTGTTAGATGCTCGCTTTGTTACTGCCACTATGGTCTTTATTTTAGATGCTGTCTGCAAGATTCTTGAATTGAGTGGGATTCTACCTGTGCTATCTACTATGATTCTTACAGGGTCTTTTCCCTTATTTTTAGTTAGTCGTACAGTAAGCCTAGGATCATCTGCAAGGACAGTCGAGATTCCGACGATAATTGCATCAACGGATGATCGCAATTTATGAACTCTTTTTAGATCTTGATCTGAAGAAATTTTAGAGTCTCTAATTTTTGTTGCAATCTTACCATCAGCTGTCATCGCAGCATTAATTGTTACCTTCAAAGTAGCTCCATTCCATCCACAAATTTCCCATTTATCATTACACCACTAATCGAATTTTGATTAGCTCTATGAACTATTGAAGCATATGGGTTATGGATAGGATACAAATCCAGATGATTTTTATCGATAAACATTATGTCTGCTAGGCGTCCATTTTCTATATATCCAGAATTCAGTCTAAGAATCTCTGCACCGTTTACTGTTGCCATTTTGAGTATATCTTTGGCATTAATGAATTGTGATTCAGTGGCCCTTGACACTTTCCATAAATAATCCATTTCTCGAAAAATGTCAGGAGAATTAATCATTACGTTGTCTGTTCCTATGCCAATTTTAAATCCAAGATGTAACATTCTAGCAACTTTTGGAATACCAACTCCAAGCATTCCGTTTGCTCTAGGACAAACTATTATTCCAATTCTTTTTTTTGATACCAAAGAAATATCGTCTTCTGTTACATTGGTCATGTGAACCATGATATTTGGCTCTAAATAGTGAATTATTCTCTCTATCTCTGTTTTGCCCATTTTTGATTTTGAAAATTCAACAGCTTCCTTTGATTCTCCAGCATGAATTGCTATTAATGACTCTTTTTTCCCTTTATTATTTTGTATTAATTCTCTATATTGTTGAAGCGATTCATCTGTATTTTCATTGGCACCACTAATTCCTAATCCCTCGGCAATTTCTAAAACATCAGAAGCAGCACGTAACATACGTGACGAGAGTTTTTTATTACTTCTTTTACCGTTACTTGTACCTTTGTTCTTTATTGTTGTAATTGTTGGTTTAAAATATTGTTCTATCCTGCCAAGTATTATGCATTTGATAGGCAGACCAGATATTGCATCCTTTAACAGTTTTACTCCTTCTGGACCTCCTTCCCTAAAATCTGCAAAAGCAACTATCCCTTTCTTCATCATAGATAATGCAGAACTTCTGATGAAGGTTTTTAGATGATTTGGTTTGCTTTCCTCTAAAATCTTTCTCTTCATACCAAAAATAGGATGGACGCTTGCATCTAGTCCCAAATCAACTGTAACATCCTTTCCAATAGAATCTCCTATATGTGTATGTGCATTAATGAACCCCGGAATTATTAGGAACCCTTCTGCATTAATTACATTATTTTGTGTACAATCGTTATTATAGTTCCCTGCTTTTACCTTCTTTATAATTCCGTCTTTTCGGATTTCAACAAAACCGCGGTCGATGAAACTTAAGTCTTTTCCAAGTAGTAAACTGACATTCTTAATTACCAAAGACATTGTATTTCATAAAATGTTTGAACTTTTCCTTCATCTCTTAGATCCCTAATGATATCAAGTGCTCTCGTTGCCGCTTCAGCAGCTTTTCTACCAGTTCTTCCAATACCTATTCCACAATTTAATTTAATGTCCATGCTTCTTGTAATGCTCTTGATAGCTTTCTCAGCATTTTCTTTTGTCATATTATTTGATATAATCATGAAATTGTCTCCTCCAATGAAAAATGTCATTGCACCTTTTTTAAGAAATTCTTTTGATAGTTTGGAGTAGATCCGTATCACAAGAGAGGTAATTTCATAGGGCGATAATTTTGAACCAACCTTTGCAGAGCCATCAATATCTATATGCATTATCTGGACAAATTCATCAGAAGATCCTGAATTTGATGTTGTTGATGACGATAATGACATTGTTTGTCCGAATATTCTTGTTTCTTTATTGAGAAATCTTTCTGTCTTCCTTGCATCATAGGCGCTCATATTTGCTTCAAACGGAGTATTTCCCTTGCCAATTGCCATTGAAAGTTTAAGGTTTTTATAGATAGTTGCAAGCTCTGTTTGTATTGTTATATGATCTTGTAAGGTAAGACCGTTGGTTATCACAAAGTGTTCATCAAATCTATTGGAATATGCCAGACATTCTTTTTCAGAAAATAATCGTTGTATATCATAATAGATCTTTGACTGCAGCATTTGTAAGTGAGCTTCTCTATCGCTGCCAAGTGTAAGAGTCCACGGTCCGTATTCTTCTATTCTTACTATTGTGATCTGTATTGTCAACCTGTTATTATCACTGTCTTTCCTGAGCTTGACGTTTCTTTCAATTTTTTAATTCTCTTGGCCATATTAATTGCCGCATTCGCTGCACGTATGGATACTATCTCAACCCTGTCCTCTGCCTGTTCTATGGATATGTCTGGACCACTAATTCCCAGTGCAATTGGTTTACCGTGTTTCAATGATAGATCTGCAATCAATCTAGCAGCATTTTCTGCAACTATGTCATCATGACGTGTTTCCCCTTTGAT
>JAICSL010000290.1 GCA_025936955.1 Nitrososphaeraceae archaeon | reverse complement strand
ATCCAGTTACCAAGAAATTAAGGGATACTGAGAATGGTCCAGGTTTTGGTGATGAAATAAACCTCGTAGAGCCTGGTTTCAATAGTGGTTGGGCTAAGGTACAAGGAATATGGAAAGTACAAAATTATTTTGGAGGCGAGATTGCTTCATTGTCCCCCGACAATTTAGTGAACTTCAACGGAACAGGCAAGTACAGCGCACCTGAATTTGTATGGAACCAGACAGTTGGTCCCACTGCGTTAAAGTTTCTTAAATCTGATAAGTTGGGCAAACAATATGAAAATGATATATTTGTAAGTGACATCAATAACGGAAACATTTACCATTTTAAACTAAACGGCACTCGCACAGGATTACTCCTCAATGGTTCACTTGTTGATAAGATAGCAAATACCATAGTTGAACGTAATAAGATAGTATTCGCGACTGGATTTGCAGGCATATCAGATATGGAAGTAGGCCCAGATGGTTATCTATACGTTTTAACCTTTCATAAATCAAGAGGAACAATATATAGAATAGTCCCCATAGCCGATACTAGTGTATTCAATCATTAAAGATGAGAATTGATATACTACGAGTAGAGTATATTCTCCGTATACTTCATAAAAATATCCTGACTCGTTAGAGCAACTAGGAAAGATCATAATAGTAAGTTTGTTATAATACTAATAATGAGTGAATTTGCATTCTTCCGCTTCAAAAGTATTAGTATGCTGACACTTGAAGAGGAACAGCATAAGGAAGAGATCATCGAATTTACAGAGAGAGTTCTTGAAGCAAATGATATAGAATGTGATTCGAGAATTGCAAAGATCTCGGAGGAAGAATTAAGGAAAATACTTGAGGAAGTTAGAAAGATGAGAAGAAAAAGGATGAGGGTTCCATCAGAGGATAGTAATGTATTAAGTGAGGATCTACTTGAAAATGAACAACTACAGAGAAGTGAAGAGAATGAAGTTGATTATATTAAATAGGTACTGATCTGAGATGGCCAATTTTACACGACGCTGGATATCCTCCCTAGGTATCTCTACATTATGTTTTGGAATAGCATTATTTGTCTTGCGAATTCCCGTGCGAACAATAGGTATATTCTTTGCAATAGGGATACCTCTGATTCTGTTATGGTTATATGTGGACGAAAAATCAAAACAGCAGAAGAAGCAGATCGGTAATTATTCTCATATAAAGATACAAAAGCAAGTCTGCATATGCTCCATTTGTAATCATGAGCAAGCAGGTATATGCTTCGATCAGAAATGTGCATGTTGTCTTTTAATGAAAGGTGAAAAGATTATCGGCCATTCTATAAATCCATTGCAATAGGGAAAATTGTCTTCATCAGGATGACCATAGAAACACAATAGTTTTACTATTAGAGTACTAATAAAAACATTAATTAGTCTTAATTCCTACTTTGCCATACTCTACACACCTATCTGCTTATATTCGTAGACAATCTAAACACTATGCATCTGAAGAAAAGGAAATATGTGTTTGTTAGTATATAAGGAACAAAACTGATTTCTATTATCTCTATTGGAATAAAATGAGAATATGTATTTGCACCTTGATCTGAGCGATTAGATCAGCAATTAAGGAAGTACTTGGTTTTGTAAAAATAGGATTCATTATTGTGGATAGATTTAGCTTTGACAGACTCCTAGAGAAGCTAATAATCTAAAGATTCAGCTATATATACGACTATTATTATATAGATAGTACTTTTATTGCAAGCATTCATAGGGCATAATATCCAAGTATATTAAAATGGTTAGAGCATTAAACATTATAGACATAGTCGTCATTGCAGTTTTAGTTATTATAGCTGCGGTAGTGATTTATCTACTCAGGCCACTGGTTATAGCTATTGCTATAATTGCAGCCGCTTACTTTATCTACCGATGGTATACCAAAAGAAAAGGTAGCAGTTAAAACTAAGTCATTAGTCATAATTTGATAACCTATATTTATTTTCACTTATTTTCACAATGACGTGTCAAGCGACCATAAGTCAGATGTGGGCCTTTTCTATTATGGCAGATCAATTCTAATCTTTGACTAATTCTTCTCAATCTTTTACCATGTTTTTTGTGAGATATTTCTCGTACATAGTAATTGCCATCTCTTGTACCTCAGATTGAATAGATCCTGGACGCAGATTTCTTATCTTCTTAATAGTCTGGTCCGCATTCAATCTATCCTCTTTTAGAAGATAGGCTGCTAATATAGTTCCAGTTCGTCCCTTTCCAGCCGCACAGTGAACAAGTACTGGTTTTTGATTATTTATCTGTTTTTTCATAAAATTAACTGTATTGTCTAATTCTTCCAGTGAAGGTGCGCCATAGTCTTCAACCCTCAAATGTAGATAATCAATGTCCTTCGTCGTTCTTTCAGTAAACCATTTTGATGGAAGAGACACCTCTCTTACGGTAACGATAGTTTTTATACCCTGTTTAACTGTCCAAACAAGTTGAGAAAATGTCATAGGCATACCACTTCCTGCTAGTTTGCCATTAACGATCCAACTAAAATTCGTTGGTCTATTAGCTATATATCCGTGAAATCGTCTGTATGTGTTGCCGATCCTAGTCATTATGCTATACTAAAGATAATTTAAAAACAGTTATATTAATAATGTATAGAGCGTGCTGCGCAATTATGCCATCTTTTCTGCGTCACCTTCTCAAAGTCGATGCATCGCGGTCACCTTGGAAGTTAGCTAGCAGCATCAAGAGGTAGCCATAAATAGAAATTCTCACAACTTTCTTCTGGGTGGGTTTTATTAAGCCAGCTTTTTTGTCTGTAACCGCGGTGTATTTATACTTGTGATAATTACCGTCTCATCATGATCGTCT
>JAICSL010000279.1 GCA_025936955.1 Nitrososphaeraceae archaeon | reverse complement strand
ATGATATATTGCTTAAAAAGTTCTTATATTTATAGACATTATTAAAACGAAGCAAAAAGACTGATAAAACGATAATCAACACTCTAGTGAGATCTGCAAAACCATAATTGTGTGTTGCATTTGTGAGTGCTAATTTGCACCAAGACCATTCCGGTAATTTTTCTGATTTTAGATAAAGAACGAATGTCTGCAAAGAAATCATTTGTATTGCATATCAAGAATTCTTTATCATCATCTGTTACATATTCGAAGCCGCAGTCATTGGTGCAATCTAGAATGTTCCATATCCACTCCTCACATTCGTCTATTGGTAAAGATACTTTCTTCACTATCTCATTGTGTGGATAGCAAATTATTAATAACTTCCACCAAAAAAACACCGTCTTCGTTTTGTTTGTTAGATATTATTATCTGAAGTCAAAATCACGTTATAGAAGCGACGCACTTGACTTTAATAATCTCTTGGTAATCGTGTGATTACGAAAACAAATTTAGGTCAACCTGATTTTAGCACTCAAACTACGTAAATTCAATTAGCATTTAGAATCTAGAGATTATTCTAGGATAGCTGCTGCTAAATGTTAATTCTTTGTGGCCTCTATAATTTTAGTTAATACATATTATTGGGTCATTAAATTTTAATGTCGTTATGTACAAAAATGAGATAAATAGTTCTACGCGTCTAAAATTGCTCTTGAATGTAATATATATTAAATATATAAATACTTAAATGCTCTAGTTTAATACTATAATTTTATTAAGGCCATCTGCTAGCATTCACCATTTTAATTGTATAAAAATTCAACCACAAGGAAAAATAATTCTATTTATCTTGCGACATTCGTCAGTACGCGTGGGCGAAGATAGCCATTTTCTTGGCAGGTTCCCTACAATATATACAAACTGTTGATTCGCTTTCCTCTTGACCGTCAAAAGGAATAATTCGAATGTCCGCTCCTGTTTCATCTTTTATTTTAGTCTCACATATTTGACTTTCACACCATCCACTTAGAAAGAAGCCGCCTTTTTTGCCAAGCATTGATTTTAAGATATCATAGTTTGAGATTCTAGTGATATTTTCGTTCAAAAACTTAGTGGCACGGTTTAATAATTGATCTTGGATTTTGTCCAAGAATAAAATGATATTGTCCTTTAACCCAGATATATTAACAAAGGATTTTTCTCCTGTATCTCTTCTAACTAATTCTACTTGGGATTTCTCTATATCCTTTGGTCCAAGGTTAATTCGAAGTGGAACACCTCTTATTTCCCATTCATTAAACTTCCATCCAGAAGTATATTCGTCTCGATCGTCGAGATGCACCCTTAACCCTGCGTTTTTTAAGCTCTGCAAGATTTCCTTTGCTTTTGCTTTAACGATTAGTGCATTTTTGTCTTTGAATATAGGGACAATTACGACCTGAATCGGAGCTATTTTGGGTGGAATTATCAATCCTTTATCATCTCCATGAACCATTATCAGTGCCCCGATTAATCTCCATGAAACACCCCAAGAGGTTTGCCAAGCAAAATGTTCTCTACTATCTTTTCCCAGATATTTTATTTCGAATGGCTTAGAAAAGTTCTGTCCTAAGTGATGGGAAGTCCCCATTTGCAGTGCCTTCCCATCTGCCATCAATCCTTCTAACGATGTAGTATACTTGGCTCCTACAAACTTTTCTTTGTTGCTTTTGAAGCCCATGATAGTTGGAATAGCCAAAAATTCTTTAATGGTTTTCTGATAGAGTCCTAAGATAAGCATGACTTCTTTTTCCGCCTCTTGTTCCGTGGCATGGACAGTATGGCCTTCTTGCCACAGAAATTCGGAAGTTCTGATGAACGGTTTGGTTGCTTTTATTTCAGCCCGCAACGCTGTATTCCAATAATTCATTCTTATTGGAAGGTCACGATAACTACTAACCCACTTTGAAAAAATAGAGTAGGCAAGGGTTTCGGAGGTCGGGCGTAAAGCGAGTTTTTCTGAGAGGTTTTTATTGCCAGCCTTAGTCACCCAAAAGACTTCAGGAGTAAATCCTTCGAAATGATCTTTTTCCCTCGCGAGAAGACTTTCTGGTATTAGACCTGGCAAATATCCATTCTGATGACCAGTCTCTTTAAATCTGCTATCTAATATGCTTATAATTGATTCCCATAAGGAAAAACCGTATGGACGGAGAACTATAAAACCTTTGATAGGAGAATAATCGGCTAAACCAGCTTTTAAAACGACCTGAGTATACCATTCGCTGAAACTGTCTTTTTTGTTAACTGTGATACCAACCTCCTTTACAGAATTCACTATTCACAGCCTAAACTATTGGCTTTATGAAGTTTTGGTAGCAATATGTCATAGAGGATCTCCTTTACAATATACCTGACCGGATATCCGGCTATGAAAGTTCTTACAAACATAACATTGTATGAATGGTAATTCACTTTGGAATACCGGACAATCAACAGACTCTAATTTCATTCTCTTGAGCATCTTCGGGCTGACGCCCTTTAGCTTTAATTTGCCCTTATCGTCCATCATACCAATATTTTGCAACTCCGCTTTAGCCTCAGGTGTCAATTTAATAGATTTTTCTACCTGTTTAACTGGAACCAAATATTTTGTATCTAGATTATCATCCATAACAAATAAAGTATTCAAGTTCTATATGACCCTTCCTAAAAACAACATTTGCCGATATTAAATATAATATAGTGAGTCATTATTCTATGGTATTACGAACACATTAAATCTATTTTCTTCTCTAATTACATACTATTTGGTAAGAGAAAACGAAATCGTCATTTATTTGCATGAGGGTCGATATTATGCTGGCTTTTTTGTCACTTCTGATAACATGAACAGGATTATTATTGAATAGTCGATTTACCCATGATATCGCATAACCTTGTAATATTCATTTCATTGAATGTCCATTTCTACTGGTGATTTACCTACTTGCCACTATTCAAGAT
>JAICSL010000045.1 GCA_025936955.1 Nitrososphaeraceae archaeon | reverse complement strand
TATGAATGGTTAGAAACTCCTGGACATCCTGCATCCGAGAAGAAACCTTTTATGATTAGAGAAAAAGATTGTATTTTTTGTATGGCCTGTGAAAACGTATGTCCTCCGCAATGTGTAAAAATATTTCAAAAGGGTCAATAATCTTTTTCAATATTTCTTGAAGATACCAGATAATCAAATGATATCAAAAATTTCAAAAAGAAATACCTTAAAGTTTTATGATAAACTATGGGTTAAAATGACTTTCTTCTAGTTGCCTATCTGATTCATTAAATATCACTCTTTGGTTTAAGGAGATTTACTATTAAGTTTAGAAATAACAGTAATTTAAGTTCCATCGAATTTCAAAAATATTATTAATCGCATAAATTGTACTGTTAATGTCAGTAAAGATGTTTAGAGTGTTTCTTCGTCTATCTCTACACTCTTACAGAATAATTTAGACTATTTTCACATGCTAGATACCTATTCCTAAATGTTTAATATAATTATATTAGTACTTGGTCTCAGTTAAATATTACAATAAATTCGGGATTTTTTTCTTCTTATCTTTTATTACTCTGTTCTTAGCATCATGACCAACCCGCGAATATGGATAATAGTGAATTACGTGACTATAATTATCTTCTTATAAGGAGTTTCCATTAGCTAATTATCGTGTCTTCAGAAAGAATCTAGTATAAATGTCAGATTTAGTAGGCTTTTCTAATTTAGATTGGAACCACAATGCAAATACAGGTTATTTGATGGTTAATCGGATGTAATGGTATAATAATTCGCAAGGTTATCAAATTGAATAAATCACTATTTAAATTGCATCAGGGTGCTTGTTGAATACACGTGCTTGAATACACACAAGTTTATGAATATTAGTAAGAGGTCATTTGTTTTTTTATAATATCATCTGTTTGGATATGATCATTATATTACCATTTGTTGTTGCCTGAGTCAATCGCTATTATTTTTAGGACTTCTAACTAGAATGAGTAAGTTGCAAGTTTTGAAGCTTTACCTGTCTTCTATTCTTACTTGGCTGTACAAATCATTTCGGTAAAAGTAAAGAAAAATTTAGCTATGGAAATTATAACAAGTATGGAGCTCGACTAGAGCGTTACATCTGTTACCGTTATTGAGTAATACGTAGTCTTGATCGTTTTAACACATTACATGCATGAACATTCCTTTCTAAGGAACTGGCGAAAGTTATCTAACCTTGAAAGCATTTAGATTAATCCAGATTCTCGTAGTTTTTGAGGCAAATCATTTTCTGCAAGATACTTAAAGCCATGTTTAAAAAAGGCATCTAACTCGCATTTTTCTTTATTTTGCAAAAACAAGTCCAGTTCCTTTTGCCATTGCTTTTCTTGCAACCAAGGTTTTTTTTTCATGTCAAATGCCCTGTTAATATCTTCTTCTGTGGCTGCTAATCTTGCAACTTCAGGAATACTGTAATTATAAATGTCTGAGAACATCATTCCTAATACCTGTGCATTTGGAGTAACTAATCTCTCACTATCATAGCTGAGGGATTCACTACCTATTTTATATCTTAAGGCAATGCCAAGACCCCAAGGGTCAGCATCAGCAAAAATAACAACGGGTTTTTTCCATTCCTCGTTAAGGGTCTTTACCATCATTCTAGTCGCCCTGTCTGGTTCTCCGGAGCCTGTCATTAGTATCGCATTATATTTTTGCATAAACCCGGACTTTCTAATATTGTTTAGAACAGTGTCTTTTTCAACTACCATTACAAAATCTGCCTTTACTTCAACAATTTCAAGGTCGCGTACATTGGTGGGAATTAACTGTGAGGTTGCTCTACTACCGAGGTTACAGTCGATAAGATCTCCGCCCACCCGTAATGTTATGGGTCCAGAGAGCATACCTTTTGGTTTTGATGTAACTGAAAACTCTTCTCTTGGAACTCCTGTCAGTAATTCGAGTGCCTTTATTGCGTCGTCAGAGTTCTCTTGAGAATTCCAGAATTTTTGCTTATTCTTTTCATCTCCAACAGTGCTAAGTGTAGCGTAGTACATGCCCCTAATAGTGCTCTCCATTTCTTCATCCAATAGTTGTCTGATAGCATTAGCCATGACTAGGTATTGCGCAAATGTCGGTATCTTTTTTGTACTATCAGGACTTATTTGAACAGTTTTAGTGCCTATAGTAAGGACTTTCTTTTCATCAGACCACACTGTGTTATCGTAACCAATTTTAGGGACAACCAAAACAGGCATCCTTTGATATGTCATTATCTCATTATTAATATCAGTCATTATTTGCCTAATTTTCTTGATTACTTGTTGATGGCGCCTATCTTTTGCTGTCAACTATTTCTCTTTCCTTTTTGATTTATTAAAGCTGTCCATTGTTATTTGATCATTTGTCAACACTTTTTTTTTACTCCGTCTTTTATTACTTTCATACTTTACTTTATTTTTACTTGATGCCTTCGTTCCTTTTATATTCTTATTAATAAAATCTGGATTTCGTTCTAAACCTTCTCCTTCTAGCATTGTCAATCCTTTTGATTCTGTTGTATTGGGTGTGGATATTATTTTCTTAAACGCATGATTATCAGACATTTCACCATTGATATGTTTTTCTGCCAGTTTGCTAAAAGTATCATAAAGAGATTTTGAATTAATTCTTATTGATCCGGAAATGGCGTTTATTATGAGGGGGATATAATGATTATATAGTCGCAGACGGTTTTCTGCTTCTTTTACACGCAATTCCCTTCTTATCTGGGCACTTACTTTCCTATAAAGATCTGTTAAACAAGACTTCATGTATTTTTTTAATTCCGGTTCTGAAGCAATACTCTCTTTTCCAGCGGTCTTATAGGGAATTTTTGTTGAGCAAATATGGAAGAAAATATGAATGGGAAGTAGTTCAATGGCTCTATCAGACTTGGACTCTTGATTTGAAAATTGCTCTTTTACTTCCTTTTTTGAAATTCCCATTTTATTAATCTCTACCTCGGTCATCACCTCTCTCGCGACATCTGAACCCTCATCATATAATAAAGGAATTTTGTTTGCAAATCTATACAGCTTAAAGGAATTTATATCACCTCCATATGCAATTCCGCATTCAACTATAGTGGGTCTATTGTTGATAATACCGGACTTCGATGAGTAGGCGGTTAGAGCTGGTTTTAAAGCTTTCAGTGATAATTGTGCTCTAGATTGCTCGGTTGGATTTGGATCTTTTCGTGTAACAATTACATTCTCCGAGGTCATCCCGGCAGTTAAAATTTCTTCACCTATAGGACTCAAATGATCTGTGTTCGGAGCCTGAAATTTTGTTTGTTTGCAAATATTGACAACTCTTATCAGTTCATGTTCGTCATATTTATCTGCAGGTTTTGTCTCTATTCCAGCTAAACCGATGATTTCTCTAGCCTTATCACTGGATAGTTTTTGAAATCGATTACACAAAACACCTTGTAATGTTGTCTTCTGATTCATGAAATTTATAATTGCCTTTTTCAAAGTTTTCAAATCCATGTCAGCAGGATGCGGTAATACTTCTATTGCAGGCTTTGGTAATATCTCTGTATTTCTATTAAATACTACTTTTCCTTCATCAGTCTCAAAGACTAGGTGAGAATAAGGATTGACAACACTTGTTTGATTGATATAATCATAAATCTTGTTTTTTGTTATTGGTGATAGTCGAGCACGCAATATTGCTTCAATTTTAAATCCGCATTCGCCTCGCATGGAAGATTCAGTCTCCTTCAGCGCTTTTTTTATAAGTGTAATCGGCTTATTAGTACCGATATCTGTCCGAAGTTCAAAATAATATTCTGTCCCCTCATCTGGAGACTTAGACCACACTCTCAACGGATGGTCAGTATCCTTTGAAGAGAACGCAGCAATCATTTTCAGACCTACACCAAACAGACCTCGCTGCTGTTTCTCTACATATTTTCCAGATGTCAAAAACGAACAGACTGCAGCTGGAACCTTTTCTGCCGGAATACCAACTCCATTATCCGTACACGAAATACACCACATATCATTAATTGGATCTATCAATTTTAACGACACAGAAATACTTGGTAATATGCGATTCGTTTCGCAAGAGTCAAGAGAATTTTCGATTAACTCTCTAACCGACATGTAAAGTATACGCTCACCTGCAAAGCCAGCAAGTGCCGAATTATCTACAAAGAATTCTGATTCAGCTTTTCTGTCATATCGTATTAATCTTCTTTTATCCTCCTGTAAAATATTGGTAGATGAATGTCTAGATCTGATCGATGAGTCTTTTGGTTTAAGCGCTACTTTCGATTTCAAATAATTTGCTTTGCTGAATAACTCAATTTAACTTTTTACACTATAATATTTTACCTTTCTATTTGAATTTTATTTATAATTGGATTACCTTGCTGCGAAATTTACTAAACGATTTAAATCCATAATACACTTTTACTCCACCAAAAGTTGGCTCCTATTGATGCAATCTGAGAATTAATGAGTTTTTATGGATTTATATTTTCATTTGAAATATCATTATCAGATGTTTAACATTTATAGGCATTTCATAATATTAATTTGGAACATATGGATATTGAAGAACGAATAAATCTTATAATGCGCGACCCTACTATTGAGGTTGTTACTTATGATGAATTAAAATTTATATTTGAAACAGTGTCGTATCCAAAACATTATATCGGCCTCGAGATATCTGGCATGTTGCATCTGGGAAGCTTAGTTTTAACAGGTTTTAAAATAAACGATTTTATTAAGGCTAAGGTACACAGTACTGTATTCTTAGCTGATTGGCACACATTTATTAATAATAAATTGGATAGAAATTGGGAAAAAATAAGAGAGCTTTCAAATTATTATTATGATGCATTCAAGTTTTTTTGTCCTGAGGTACAAATTGTATTAGGTAGCAAGCTCTATGAAAACACGAACGACTATTGGGAGAATTTCATTCGTTTTAGCAAACACATGACTTTGTCACGAACTATGCGATCCCTTGCTATAATGGGAAGAACACAAAGTGAGAAGCTCGACTTCTCCCAACTGATATACCCTTTGATGCAGGCAGTGGATATTAAGGCGTTGGATTTAGACATTGTTCATGCAGGAATGGACCAGAGAAAAATTCATATGCTTGTCAGGGAAATTTTTCCTAAACTCGGTTGGAAAGTCCCTATATCAGTACACCATTCTTTGCTGCCTGGTCTTTCCGAGCCTACTATTCTAGGGTTGGCAGGTGAAAAATCAGAAGATATTAAAATATCAAGTAAAATGAGTAAAAGCAAACCCGATAGTGGAATTACAATTCATGATACTGAGAAAATAATTGAGGACAAGGTGTACAAGGCATTTTGTCCTGTTTATCCTGAGAACAATCCCATACTTAGTCTGGTTAGATTTATTATCTTTCATCAATTCTCTGAATTTGTAATCGAACGACCATCTAGGTTCGGAGGTAATATTTCATACATGAACTATAACGATGTTGAACGAGATTATCTTAAAAAGAAAATTCATCCTTTGGATTTGAAAAAAGCTACAGCGGTGTACATCAACAGGATCATTCAACCCATTCGTGATCATTTTAGTGATAAGATACCAAACTTCAACGATTAAGAAAAATTGTTTCACTTAATATGAATAAGTAAGTATCTGTAGTGCTGAAGTATATAATTGTGTATAACTTCTTGACGCAACCCCAGATCCCTGGAAGATTGGACTTTTCAAAGCGATAAAAAATCTGGTTCTCGTTTCGATAATTTTCAATGAACAAGTTAAATAATATTGGCTATGTATCCGAGTAAAATAGAGCAATATGCATGTATTCACTACTAATAACAAAAAGAGTCTCGAATCATAAATATTGTATTCTTAATGTATCGAGTAACATAACTGCTACAGGTTTACCATAATTTCTATTGTCGCTTCTTTTCAGCAGAAATTTCATTGGCCAATTCGTACTTTGATTTATATCCTCTAGGATTTATCATGAGGCCATCATAGCTAAAAGTTGACGAATTTCCTACGATCACAGTTGTAATCATACCAAGCATATTTTGATAGTTTAACATGTTTTCAAGATTCGTTAAAACTATGGATTGGCTTTGTCTGTAAGCGCCTTTTACGATTGCTACTGGGGTTTCAGGTTTTCTATATTTAAGAAAAATTTTCCTAGTATCCATTAATTGATGTATCCGCTTTTTACTAGATGGATTATAGATTACGGTAACATAGTCCCCGAGAGCGGCTGCTTCGACTCGTTTTACAATAATATTCCACGGGACAAGAAGATCGCTCATGCTAACTACAGCAAAATCCGTCATCAAAGGCGACCCTATTAAAGCTGAGCAAGAATTTAAAGAAGAAACACCTGGCACACATTCCACATCGATGCCCTCCTGTCTTTTCCACTTTTTCTCAGCAAGAATTTCATAAATCAAACCAATCATACCATAAATGCCTGGGTCTCCAGAAGATACTAGGGATACTGTCTTTCCTTTTTCAGCAAAATTGATGGATTCGTTTGCTCTTTCTACCTCCTGAGTCATAGCATAACGATAAACCTCTTTCCCTGCTAGTAAATCCTCGATTAGTGAAATATAAGTCTCATATCCTATTATAATCTCACTCTCCTCAATAGCACGTCTAGCCTTGTAAGTCATGTGATCGTGACTGCCTGGACCAACACCGACCACATATAATTTGCCTTTACCCATTTTTTAAAATAATAGATTAGATACAATTTATCCCTTTCTCATAGTAAAAAGGCATAGGCATAATTATATTCATAAAGAATTAAAAATCATCATTTACTGGCCAGCATCAATAAAATTAAATCCGGTAGAAGAATGTATAATTTCTATTGTTATAAAGATTCTGATTAACTGCCATAGATTATATTATTCTAACATTAGCAATAGGAAAACTTTTGGAATCACTAGAGTTTAATTACTTGCTTCTTGTTATATAGTGCTTGTTTCGAATCATTATTTAATGCTTAGCTTGAGGCTTAACTCTGGTAAAGCTTAAACTCATTATGTAAAATATTTACCGCTTCTCTACAATCACGATCGTTAACTGCAAAAGCTAAGTTAAGCTCAGAAGATCCTTGTGCAATCATTATGACATTGATATTCCGTTTTGCAACAGCACCAAACACTTTGGCAGCCACTCCCTTAATACCACGCATGCCAGATCCGACAGCCGCAATTACTGCTACATCCTCATTTACGTTTATCTGTTTTATCACGGTTCCAAGTAAATTCAATTCAATAGTTGTTACTGCTCTATCCAAATCATTCTTTCGGACAATCATGGAAATACTAGATTCAGATGGACTCTGGGAAATCATCATGATATTTATTCTACTTCTAGCAAGAGAATCAAATATCTTAGCAGCAGTCCCCGGAGCACCCACCATACTTACCCCGGCCACGTCGATTAATGCAGTATGTCGAATGGCGCTTATAGACTTGACGATTCTTTGTGATACCTTTCTTGGATCCTCTAGAATTAACGTTCCTCTGTCTTTTACATTAAACGTATTGCGTATTCTAAGGGGGATTTTATTCATAATCACTGGTTCAAGCGCACGTGGATGCATATATTTGGCCCCAAATAAGGCCATTTCCATTGCTTCAGCAAATGATATTTCTCTTAGTACTCTTGCATTTTTAACAATTTTAGGATCGGCAGTCAAAAGACCGTCAACATCGCTCCAGAGCCATACTTCATCTGCATTTGTGCTTGCAGCAACTATGGTAGCAGTATAATCAGAACCTCCCCTACCTAAGGTAGTAATGTTACCATTCTGATCTGCTCCAATGAAACCGGTAATAACGGGGACTTTTCTCTCGTTTAGCAGTGGTTCTATTTTGTTGAGCACTCGTAGTTTAGTTGTATCTATAAGTGGATTGGCCGCTCCAAAAGAAGAATCTGTCAAAATTCCTGCTTCCTTTCCAGTCATATATTGTGCATTTAATCCAATATCTCGTAATGCGAAAGAAACTAATGGAGTGGATAATCTTTCTCCAAAAGACAATAGATAATCAAGAGACTTAGGTGTGATCTCCGACAAAAGAACTATGCCATCTAAAATGTGCTCCAATTCATCAATTAATTTAGAATGAATCATGTGTGCTTTATTTCTTAATTCCTTGTCATTGATAGCCTTGTCAAGAACAGTGTTATGGATTTTCTTTATATTATCTACAAAATCTCTAATGGAGAGCTTATCACCCCTCGAAATACTATTAGCTAAGAATAATATCCCATCAGTTATTCCTCTAATAGCAGAGACCACCACCATGATCTGATTGTCTTTCTTTTGACAATGAAATTTAATCAGATTAGCAACATGAATTAGTTTCTCAGGGGAGTCTATTGCAGTACCACCAAACTTCATTACAAGACGCATAAGCATCAAGTACTGTGAGTAGAAACCAATTTGTTTTTAGTCCTGTACCCTAGGAGCCAGATAAAAATGAATTCGACCTACGTTTGCAACCCGGAATTCTAACCTTAAAGGCATTTTATTTGAATATTCTGCAGATATGGTGCCCCCTGAGTTACTTATAGCCTTTATAATTTTAGAAAGATAGTCTAGACTATATGTCGCTTTACTGTCTTCCTTAACAGTTAGTTCTTCGAGCCCTTCATTTGTCGACTCTAAAATTATATTTGCTTCTCCAGAATCTCCTTTTCCAGAAAATTGAACGGTCTTACTATTGGAATCGATGGAGATGTACTCGGACAATACTTGCACATCTGAAAGAATTTTATCAAAGGCTCCAGATGCAAGGACTATTTTACAATTGAAATTCAATTTTGGTAACGGAGTAGAACTTGAAGAACTTTCAATTAATCTCATTTTATACTCTTTCTTATATCCGCTAGAAATTTTGATATAGAGCATACTATCTTGCCCCATAGTAATCTCAACGGAATCCTTTTTGTCAGCCCTTTTTATTAGCCTCGAAAATTCATCAACTCGAACACCAAATTTTACAACCTCGTCACAATCATACTCGTCAAATGCAGAGTTTGGCCAATGAATATCTATTAGGGCAACATGAGAAGGATCCATCCCTCTAAACGAAATACCCTCCACACTGGCCTCGAACGTTGCCTCGTCTACCAATGTTGAAATTGCAGATGTTACTGCCCTCCACTCATCTGGAGATTTTGTTTTAGCTACAAACACCACTCTAACTCATTCAATTGGCTGTAAATACGGATTTTAAACATTGCTATTTATATTATATTGAACTTACGTAGTTTAGTGTATTTATAACGTTAAAGATTTCTT
>JAICSL010000119.1 GCA_025936955.1 Nitrososphaeraceae archaeon | reverse complement strand
TCTGGAGGTAAAGTCTACTTACGACCTTGTTCAATGCATTTTCAGTTGTACTTGTACCGCTACTTAATGTGGATCTAATTGGCCAGATTATTTGCTCTTAAACGAAATAACTCATCTAGAATACTGAATGTGATCTATCCTCCAAATAATCAGTAAATATTACCTGGTGATTCTGTAAATGCATGCATCTGAGAATTCCATCAACCGGCCGGGAGATTGAAAACTATTCATAGTTATTCAAGAACCTTTAACGTCTTAACATAATCAAATCTGAGAAGTCGTACATACCATTATGGGAATAAAATCACAAATATCACTACCCAAGTTTACTCTATCTACTTCTATTATTTGTCATAAGCCAAACGAAGGAATACTAATGAAGGATTTTCCTTTAGTATTGAATTGCAACCAGCTAGCCTTAAAATAAATACAATATTATAGAATTATGATATTTGCTACCGGATAATGCTCTTATCATTTAGAATTTCTATAAAACTGCTAAATTCTATTATAGGTTAGGATTAATTGACAGTCAATGATAAAAATTAGCATTCAAGCTGCTCACGAGCAGGTAAATCCTACTGAATTATTAAATGACGCCATTGATATGGATGCAAATGGCATAAAGAGATGTTGGACAAGTGATCATTATATGCCATGGTGGCACAGTGCAGCAGCCGGGGGAGCTGCCTGGCCATGGCTTGGTGCTGCATTAGCAAAGACAAATAATATAGCTATTGGTACTGGAGTAACTGCTCCTATCCTAAGATATAATCCAGCTGTAGTGGCTCAGGTATTTGCTACCTTGGGCTTTATGTTCCCTAGAAGAGTCTTTCTAGGAATTGGAAGAGGAGAAGCACTCAATGAAGTAACCACCGGCAATATTTGGCCTTCTGGTTCAGAAAGATTTCTGCGAATGAAAGAGGCCATAAGTTTGATTAAAAAACTTTGGACAGAAAAATGGGTTAACTTTAAAGGAGACTATTATCGGGTCAAAGATTCTAATCTTTATACGAAACCTACTGAACCAATACCACTGTATATCTCTGCGCTTGGAAAGCAATCTGCGATACTAGCTGGTGAAGAATCAGATGGGCTAATTACTAATGAATTAAATGTTGAATCCATAAAGAACGTCTTAATACCTGCGCTCAAGGAAGGAGCAAGAAGAGCTGGTAGAGATTATGAGTCCCTAGAAAGGATATTATTTATCCCAGCTTCATTTGATGAAGATAAACAAAAAGCGTTAGAAGCAATCAGATTCTGGAGAGGCTCTATGATTAAAGCTTTCTTTGATGTAGATATCCATGATCCAAGAACCATTGAAGAGAATGGTCAGGTTGTTGGAGACGAGACACTAGAGAAGATGCTGCTTGTAATATCAAATGCAGAAGAAGGAATAAAGAAGTTAGAAAATTATGCAAAGTTAGGATTCACGGAAATTGTTTTAACTAATTCAAGTCCAGATAGAAGCAAATTAGTAAGGCTTATCGTCGATAAAATATCACCTACACTTAACCATCAATAATAAAATATTTGCCAGATAACAATGAATCATATTTTTCACATAAAGATCATCTTTAAACTTAAAATTATTATCTCAGATATTTGATAACACTAGTTACTCATCGTCCAATCTATATAAAGGGAAAAGTGCATATTACAATATCCGTATCGTTTCCTTTGAATATTCTACTTACCCTCTTTTGATTAATTGCATCTTATTTGGTAGCAACAGACACACATTTTTAATCTATGGAAAACTCTAAAATGATAATAGCATATTATAGTACAACATTCAATGACTGTTGGTATCAAACAATAGAAAAAATGTAGATCATAAAAATCAGCGGTCCATTTGTTGCTATTAAATTACATATTTTAATCTTTTTGATGATGAAACTTTCCACTCTAGTGATTTAGTGGCAATTTGAAGATAAATATAATCTTCATTTAGGCTACTTACTGGCTTTGATGTCTAGTCGTACATAGTCTAGTTTCCATTTCATTTCGGGATTATTTTGTTCAATTTCCTCTAAATAAGACTCAAGAAAGGATTCTCTTAATTTGCTATTGGATAAATATCCCAAATACGGTCTCATCACTACAGTTCTTAGAAATAATGAATATGACTTTTTATCTTGAAAAGTTTCTGTTTGTTGATCATATGAAAGGCTTGTCCGTATATTTCTGAATCCAACATGGCCCAATATTGTTTTGGTATCACTAGGATTTGCAAAATACCAGGGGCTCTTCCAATCTTTGAAGTAGTCTTTAAATTTCTCTGAATCCTTTATTTTATCTAAAATGCTACGAGTCTTTTCTAAATTTCCATGTCCGCCACATTGAATTAATAACTCTCCTGTTGGATTTAACAGATGAAAAAAGTGTTCAAAGACTTTATGATGGTCGAATATCCAATGTAATACAGCATTTGAGAATACTATATCCACCGGAGCTATGAGTTCAATATCAACCAAATTAGATTGAATAATATCAACGTTACTATACGCTGACAGATTTCTCTTAGCTTGATTAATCATGTTTGAATCAACATCCACAGCATATATTCTTCCATTTGGGACCTTTTTGACAAGATACTTCGTTAATCTTCCTGATCCACAGCCAGCATCTATGATAGTTTCTGTTCCACTCCAATTTCTTGAGTTAATAATTTTAAGCCCCCATGATTCCTGTATTGTTGAAACTGCATCATATGTTAGTGCATCCCAATCATTGTTCAAAGAGAATAATTGTAGGTAAAGGTATGATTATATTATAATTCTTACCTATCAGAACGGGATAATTATTTTCAGATTCCTTCAATTTCTATCTGATATAAGATAATGAAGCGATAGATGAGTACCAAATAATCTTTTCTTATATGGAATATTGTTAGGCGTAAGATAATTCAGAGCATTAAAACAAAAAGCCATCCTGATCACAACACACAGAATATATCTATTGATTAGTACTTAAAATGATGAATCCTAAAATAATATGTTCACATTATAATAGATATCTGGATAATGTCAAACAATGAATCCAATTCAACGAATAAACCAATTGTATATGATATCATAGAGTCGAGACCTCATGAGAGAGGCATATGGAGACAATTCAAAATCAAGTCTTATACCAATATGGTTGATGTAGAGGAATTCTTGAATCAAAATAAAGATAAGTGGGTAAAAGGCTATTATCAAATTAGGCCGCTTTATAATCCAGATAAACAAATAGCTAAGAAATAGTCATGATAAATAAGATAAAAGGTAATCAGATTGTCTGACCAACTAGAAGTGATGCGCGATTAAATAAATAACGAATATCATGCTTTGATTCTTGTACGATACTTATCTCGATAAACAATATGTGGAATAATGAGCTGAATATAAGATGGATGGTTTTCGCCACCTGAAAATCGTCATAGGCTCATTCAATTAACCAAGATTGCTAGGATATCGTTTGTAGACGTTAACATAGTTAATTCACATTGTTAAGCTAATGATATAAGTATTATTCTTATTACAGGAAGTTAAATGACCCATCCAAATACAGAAGATAGTATAATTAAATGTCTATTTATTCCAGAGTATGAACATATCAAAACAAGTTCTTATTTTTGTGAACACATAGTTAGTGAAATCAAAGAACGTTCGGATTAATTAAGCAATAATAAATATGGTGTAGATTCTTTGGGGAAGATTAACAAGAGCATTAGTTTGGTTTACTTGGCTATTTTATTTAGTCTATGTTCAGCAGTAATTATGGAGGGAATATTTACACAACTTCCGCCAAATACAAAAGTGTATGGGCAGGCATCATCTTTATATGGCTTCAACAATAATAGTATAAATGATACCAATAAAGTAATCGTTTTGAATTTTTATGATAATCCAAAGAGTCAATTTACAGTTGTAAAACCAATTTTGGATAAATATGGATTCAAAGCAAGTTTCTTTGTTGTATGCAATTGGGCTGGATCTTCTGATAAGAGAATGAGTTGGCAAGATATAATTTCATTACAGAATGAGAACCAAGATATAGAATCTCATACAATGAGTCATCGCAATCTTAATAATCTATCCTCTAGTGAATTAACTTACGAGGTAGCTCAGTCAAAAAAATGTCTTGCCGATCATGGCATCAAAGCTAGCATATTTGCACCACCTCATGGGAATGATTGGAAAAATGCGACTGTTATTGACACAATTTCTAAATATTATGACCTCGCAACAGGAGGCTTTTCTGAGTTAATGTTTCTACACTGCGACGGGTACAAAATAGATTCAAGTCAGACTGATTGCCGAACATATTTTGATAATGGCTCATTAACTTTTGTAAACAGATTTTCTATCAGAGAATGGAGTCATAATGCTGCAGATGTTGCTCTCTCTTTCAATGCTTCAAAGATATTTGAAAAATTTGTCGAAGAAATTCGTGATCAAACAAATTCTTCTACCGGTAGGCCATTAAATGCTATTCCTATAATAGCATATCATAGTATAGACAACAATAAAACGCGCGATAGTACTGGTGTAAATTTATTTGCTGAGGAGATGAAGTACCTTCATGATAACGGGTTTAAAGTATTGACTATGTCCAAATTAGGATTCAATGAAAATGGTAACTATCTATACATAAAAAATGAATAATGAGGAATATTACTGTGTAAACTGCCAATATGGAGATTAGCTAGTATACAGATAGTATTTGGTGATATGTCTACTGATACATTTTTGAAAAGATCCAGTTGAAATTGCAATGAAATTACTTTTTTATTTACTATTTTTTCTAACTTCGACACTCATATGGTTTAACTCCCTCTGCGTCTCCAATTTGTTCGCCATCAGCAACAATCTTTCTTATACCATCTTGCATGAATTGGTTAACTTGTTTGATGATACGTTGTTCTTGTTCTGACGATATGTTTGGTGTAGGCTGTAATCCAATGCTTCCTCCTACAGTCTTCTTTAATAGGTCAAAATCGTTAATTGTCAACTCGCTGGTAATTTTCTGAAATGTGGGTTTTGTCACGGCTGCCTTAACTATTTGAACATCTACAGTAGTATACCCTGGACTGATTCCTTGTATTGATACTACCCGAAGTCCGTTGTCATACTTATTTGTAAAATTAGCTATTTGCTCTTTGGTCCCGGTAAAAACTATAGGTATGTATCCTGCACTTGGTTTAATCGCATAGGATTTAAGTCTTAGTATATCAAGATCTTTTTGTGCATCAAGGTTTTTATATTTTTGATATGCATTTCCTACTAGTTCATAACACGTACCGTTCAGATTTATGTTTACGTGTTCTTCTGGATAAAACTTGTAAGCTAGAAAGAAACTGATTGTCCCTGCAATAATTAGAACAACGATACTCGGTATCACTATTCTAGAAACACTAATCAAACAAATTATCACACTTCTGTATTGTAAATACGTACGAGGAAAAACTACGTTTCTCAGTGATTGTTATTCCTAGAAGTAACAGTTGAATTTGAAATTGATTCTTGCGTACTTGTCCCGAGTCTACAAGATATTCTGTTAAGATTATATATGGATAATAGTTACACCATGTGCGTTCAAAATTACAAATAAATTCATTAGTTTTCCTGTTATATTCTTTGTTATTTTTTACTTCTTCTCTGATATATGATGCAGTTGTACATAAAAAAATTAAAGGTTATGGTTAGACTTTCAAAAATATAATTTTTAAAATAAATATGAACCATCAATACAGTCTCACCAATTTATCTCACTATTGCTGTCAATACTTTTTTCTTCCGTCGTCGACGATGATCATCAATGATCTTTTCATAAGGAACTACTTCTTGCTGTTCCTCTTTCGCTAAATCCTCCTCAGATTCCCGTCTATTTTTTTCTTTTAT
>JAICSL010000072.1 GCA_025936955.1 Nitrososphaeraceae archaeon | reverse complement strand
TAGATGTTACTCCCTTGACTTTAGGTGTAGAAGTTCTGGGTGGATTAAAAGAACCATTAATTGAACGCAATACCACGATTCCCACGAAGAAGAGTAAAGTTTTCACAACTGCAGCTGATTACCAAACCGCCGTTACAATTCATGTTGTTCAAGGAGAAAGGTCTATGGCCTCTGATTGTGTTTCGCTAGGCATGTTCAATTTATCTGGAATTCCACCGGCGCCTCGAGGAGTACCTCAAATAGAAGTTACATTTGATATTGATGCAAATGGAATATTGAATGTGGCTGCTAAAGATCTCGCGACCTCAAAAGAGGCGAAGATTACAATAACTGCGAACACCAAATTACCAAAAGATGAAATTGAAAGACTAAAAAGAGAATCTGAACAATTTGCGGAAGCAGATAAAAAGAAGAAAGAGGAAGTTGAAATTAAAAATGAAGCAGATAATTTGATATATGCTGCAGAAAAATTGGTAAAACAAGATTTAAAGGACAAGATCAAGCCTGAACAGGCTGAGAAAATCAACAAGGCTGCTCAGGAATTAAAGGATACTCTCGCAGCGAACAACTTAGACAATATTAAAGCCAAGACGCAAGGTCTGAAAACTATTCTGGGCGAGGTTAGCACAGAAGTTTATAAATCTGCCGGAGCAGCTTCAGCGCCCACTGGTGCGGCAGGTGAAACAATAGGCTCAGGCGGAGCAACGCCTGAAGGATTTGCTGGTGTTGGAACTTCAGGTCAATCAGGCGGAGCAACGCCTGAAGGATTTGCTGGTGGTGGAACTTCAAGTCAATCCTCTAATTCATGATATTTACGGTACTATTGACATGAGACCAGTCGTACATGACAGTGATTCAAGAAAATGAGCAACAAAAGGGATTATTATGAAGTCTTGGGTGTCAAAAAGAATGCTACCAAAGAAGAGATAAAGAATACTTATAGAAAGTTAGCTTTGCAGTATCATCCAGATCGTAATAAATCACCGGGGGCAGAAGAAAAATTCAAAGAAATTTCCGAGTCATATGCTGTATTATCTGATGATGAAAAACGAAAAAGATATGATACTTATGGACATGTTGGAGCCGAAGAAGTATTTCGAGGTTCAGAGGCAAACTTTAATGAAATATTCAAAGATATGGGGTTTGGCGGTGTCAGAGACATATTCGAACAGATATTTGGAGGTCGTGGAGGATTTAGCGGTAGTAGTAATGATCCTTTTGGTTTTGGGTTTAGCTTTGGAGGAGGAAGAAGAAAGGGCAGAGACATTATATACGATGCAGAACTTTCATTAGAAGAGATCCTTAAAGGAAAGAAAGATGAAATAGATTTACCTAAACTTAGTAACTGTGATAACTGTGGTGGAAGTGGCGCTGCTCCGGGAACTAAACCAAGGAAATGTAGTGTATGCAATGGTCAAGGACAGACGCGACGAGTTTACAGCCAAAATAGGTTCTCTACATTTGTATCTTTAGAACCATGTCAAACCTGTCAAGGTCAAGGCGAAATTATCGATAAACCATGTAGTATTTGTGATGGTTCAGGTAAGGTTAAAAGGAACAAGAATATAAAATTAGAAATTCCTCCTGGTGTGCAGGATGGAATGACACTACAACTTCGCGGAGAGGGAGAACCTTCTGAAACGGGTTCTCCTGGAGACTTGTTAATAAGGATCCATGTTAAACCACATCCACGATTTGAACGATTGGAAGAAGGACATCTTTTGTACAATCTCGATCTTAAGTTTACTGAACTTGCACTTGGAACTGAAGTTCGTGTGCCAACTCTTGATGGTCAAGAAAAACTAAAAATTCCCCAAGGCACTCAGCCAAATACTATCCTTAAAATAAAAGGCAAAGGCTTACCTCGCTATGGAAGTTATGGTAAGGGGGATCAACTAGTTAGATTAAATGTAAAAGTACCTACTCTTCTAAATGATACACAAAAGTTACTACTAAAAGAACTGGATAGAGCGATGCAATAGACAGATAAAGCTAAAATCTTTAAAACTATGTAGACCATAAATTTCGAGCCTTCTGATAACTCTTCTTTTGTATTATTATCTATCCACCCAGAACAGCTCATCTCTTAAAACTATTTATTTGAGAATGTAATAAGCATTCTTTTAGCGCCTTTTCCATATCTGTATTGCATTATACTCTTTCTGAGTATATATAATACCACTTCCAACTTTATATGAAGGTTTAGATGTCGTTAAGTGAATAATATAAGATCTATTATAATCTAATATAAAATATGTTATTGCAAGATATGGCAGATATGCTGGCAATAGAGGCAAGAGATGTTTCAAAGGTCTACAAGAATTCAAACTTTGCCGCCTTGAGCTCCTTCTCACTAAATCTAGAACTGGGAGAAATATTTACACTTCTTGGCAGAAATGGTGCAGGAAAGACTACTTTTGTACGTATATGTGCTACACAATTGATGCCTACTAGTGGAACCATACTAGTTTTTGGTCATGATATAATACGGGAGCCAGGAAAAGTAAGAAGTGTAATTTCTATAGTTCCACAAGAGGGTCGCCCATTAAGAGCACTTACTCCATGGGATCATGTTTACAATTGGTTACAAATCCGTGGCGAAGGTAAGAATATGGCAAGAGAAAAGACTGAACAGATTTTAAATAAACTAGAACTTTATGAAACAAAAGATAGACTTGCTATGAACTTATCAGGAGGGATGAAACAAAAAGTTCTGGTTGCAATGGCTATGGCTACTGATGCTCAGCTGCTATTTTTAGATGAGCCCACGATAGGATTAGACCCTGTTTCCAGACGGCAGGTTTGGTCAGCAATCAGAGATTGGAAGCAAGCTGGTAGATCAATATTATTGACTACACATTATATGGATGAAGCTGAAATGCTTTCGGACCGTATTGCAATAATAGACAAAGGTCGAAAAATTGCGCAAGGAACAATTGATGATTTGAGAAAAGTCATTCCTCAAAATATCAAAGTGGATATTGCAAAGGATAGAATTGATATAGACATGCTCAAATCATACGGTTCAGTAATCGACACAGGAAAAAGCTCTATACGAGTATTTACTTTTGAATCTGCTGCCAGGGAATTAACAGAATTTGCAGTAAAGAAAAAACTTACCTTTGCTGTAGCCCCAATAACATTGGATGATGTGTTTATCTCATTGGTACATAGTGATGACGAAGTAGATGATAATGACGCTATTGCAGATCCTAACACATAATTTAATACTAAATCCTGTAAAAATCGATATTATTTGTTACCTGCAATATCTTTTTGCATATATAAATTGTTGTTGTAAGTTGAATGATCCATGCTTTCTATTCATTTTCACTCATCTGGTCTTTTAATATTTTATTTATCTTTGTTATTGTCGTGGGTATATTTTGAATAGTTTCGTGTTTCTTCTTCTTGCACTGGGAGCTCTAGATTTTATATTGATTTCTATTATTCGCTTTACGGCATTTCCCAAAAGTTGTTTCTAGGTTAATTTTGCTATTCTTTTCTCCCATTCCTTTATGTAATTTAGAGTAAGAATCTATTAAAACAGTAATTCTTCAAAATGCCGAAACACTAAACGTGGTGCGGGGGATGGGATTTGAACCCATGAACCCCTAAGAGATGAGGTGGCCCCATCAATTGTATATGCATCTGAGCGTCATGTCAGGAATAATTATTACTCTGATCTCACGCCGTTGACCAGGCTTGGCAACCCCCGCACTGATTAGATCTTGATCAATTGCACTATATAATCTACACAAACTTAACGGTTCCACCTATAACAATAAATTCGACAAGACAAAAAAAGATAACGATAATATCTGTAGCCGTTACATTTGATCATATTCTGCTCGTATAGCGAACTTACTCAATGTTATCTTGTTAAGATCTATGGGGATGTAGTTATTCACTCGTGAGTTTGAACTTTAGATTTCGCCATTATCGAACTTTTGCTTTCCTTATTGCAATTCATTTGATACAAAACCTTCTGTACATGCAACACTTCAGAAGAAGATGCATACAATTAATATTGATAAGCATTCGGATTACTCTGGCCTATATGATAATGATAATCTTTACTTTTTGAATCTCACAGAAACATTGTCATCAGATCATCGTAGATCATATCCTTTTATTTGGTGTCCTGTAAAACTGCGAACCTGTGTTTCTCCAGTTCTATAAGTGGGATTATTTTTTCCATTATTATTTCGTCAAATTTCTTTTCTTCGGTATCTAATGAGATGAGTAGATAGTAATCAACATTAATTGGGATGGTAGCCCTATTTAACCTTTGATATCTACCAAATGCATAAGTTAACTTACCTATCTGTGATTCAAATTTCATCCTAGTTTTATGCCTAGCTATTGTAGTCGATGCATATTCCTCGTTTTCTTCTTCAGTCAAAAGAGATTTTAATCCTTCTCTATACTCAACATTGAGAAGAACACCAAATTTATTAGCAATGCCCAGCCATCTAATAGATCTGTCCAACTTCAATACATTTTTACTAAATTCATAAAGAAATTCATAATCTATTGTCATTCAATTAATATTGTGCCTTCAAATATCTAAATGGTTTCATTCTATTTCTAGCTAAGTTAATAGCAATAGAGTCTTTGATTCTGTTTTCTCATTATTGTAGGAAGATGCCTTTTCTTATTAGATGCTTGCCTAGGCTGTACAAACAGAAGTACTATTAAGTATTCTTTTTTTGAAAACTGAAGACTGGATGATACATGTAATGACAGATGACTTAAGACAAACTTATGAAATCAGATCTCCTATATATTTAATATTTTGAAAGTTTTTACAATTTAAACAAACAACATGATAAATACTGTTAGTGATGAATTTCTCCATATAGGTTTCGATGATACTGATTCCAGAGTAGGCAGGTGTACCACTCATTTAGCGTTCAAGATTACAGGTTATCTGTTAAAGGAACCTAGTGTAGAGTTTATTGATTATCCACTTCTAATTAGATTAAACCCAAATATTCCATGGAAGACACGAGGTAATGGTGCAGTTTGTCTAAGGATAAAAGCAAAAAACCACGAGAGAATAATATATTACATAAAGCAAAGTATAGAAGTCGGATCTGCTATAAATGAAGGCGCAAATCCAACAGTTGCTTTTTTTTCTGGAGATCAGATTCCCCAAGGTATAAAAAGGTTTAGCAGGGCAGCAATGTTTGATATTTTAAGTCGTGAAAAAGCTGAAAAGATAGCAAAGGAAAACTGTATTCAGTATTTCACTTTTGGAAATGGGCAAGGCCTAGTGGGTTCACTGGGTGCAATTGGTTGTTTGTTGGACAAGGATTATACGTTTGAAGTAATAGCCTATCGGAGGCCAGAAAACTATGGTACCAAAAGAATACTAAATGTACCAAGAGTGATTGAATATGACAAATATACATACCCTCATACCTTCAATAATTATGATCATTATCATCAACGTGTATTAATTGCTCCGCACGGTTCTGATCCAATCTTCTGTGGAATAAGAGGTGAAAAACCTCAAGTGATTGTCTCGTATCTAGAAATGTTACATATAGAAGAAAAATTAGATGGATATATGGTCTTTCGGTCTAACCAAGGTACTAACATGCATTTGCAAAATGAGTTTAAGTTATCAAAAATAAAACCGTTTATGGCTGGATATCTCAATTGCAAAATTAACCTAAAGCCTTATTCTATCCATGGAGGTCACGTATTATTCGCAGTACAAGACTCAACAGGAATCATTTATCCTGCCGGTGTGTATGAGCCAACCGGTTTGACGAATATTGCCTCGCTTCTGCAAGTTGGCGATTCTATAAGAATTGGATATGGTGTTCGAAAAGCGACATCAATATTTCCTCGGATCTTAAATATAGAATATCTTCATGTTTTAGAACTGAATAATGCATATGATGTGGTCAATCCTTTATGCAAGTTCTGTAATAAACGAATGAAGTCCGAGGGCAGAAATAAGGGTTTTCAGTGCCCTAAATGTAAACATAAAGAAATAGGCTCAAAAATCGCTGTATTGAAGAATAGAAATCTTAAGACTGGACTCTACATTCCCACACCAAAATCTCGCAGACACTTGACTAAGCCTATGCATAGATATGGAATCGAAAAGACATATTTTGCACTTAAGGATGAAATATCTCATACGTGGTTTTTTTCTAGAAATGAATGATATCTATGGTGTTGTATTCTTAAAGTAAGAAAATTTAAAGTTATTATTTATATCTTTTCGAAATCTGTCTCTTCGAGATGATGATAACCACTTATCATGGATTATTAGCAAGCAATTTACAAAATACGAATAGCGGGGGGTTGATTTGAACCTGCGGCCATACCCTTTGGGAGTATGGAAACCGCTCTGCGGGTTATGAGCCCGCCGGGATTACATAACCTCTCTTAGAGATCTGGCTTCCCCACCCCGCTGACTCCTGTTTTGTACAAGGGAAATATATCTCTGTCTCTTTTTTTGAATATACCTAATACTACTGATTGATTGGCATAATATTATGTGCTATTAAGTTAATACTAAAGATTTATTAGAGTCATCCTATTAAATTATAGGCAATTACTCATAGTAATAACAAATAATTTTACATTGATTAATCTCATTATACTCGTGAATTGTGTATTGTCAATTCTCACTCATAGGCGTACATAATATTTCGAGATACACTATCTTGAGTCGATAATTTTAAAACCGTTCATCCAGCCTATAGGACCTATACCTTGAACCTTTATAACATTTTTTATTTTAAAATTCAACCATGTATTATCATTTCTTTGGACCAGTATAGGCTGATCCATTAAATTTAACATTGAAATATCATTTTCGCTATCGCCTAGGCCAAAAAATACAATATCTGCTCCATATTTTCTTTTGAAAAGGTCCATCACTATTTGGACTGCATGGCCCTTGTCATTGCCTATAGTAACATCAAAGAATCGTCCTCCATGAATTAAGTTTAGCCCAACCTTCTTTGATATCTGAACAAATTTGGCCATATCTCTTTTTTCTATTTGTAAGATTGTCTCTCCATATTCTCTTTGAACCATTCTTGCTGCATACTCTAGTGGCAGACCAGATATTTCGCAGATCTCTTGTAACGACAAATCGGCTGTACCTTTGAACTGTAGTTTGAATCTTTTTCTGATGTATTCGAGTTTTGCTCTAACTTCTTTTGTAGATTTCCCAAGTTTTATTATTTTAATATCGTTATTATAATGAATTTCGTACATCTTGTCTGAAACATTAAAATAATCTCTGTCAAATAAAATGGCACCTCCATTTTCTACAATAAATGGATCGGTTATTCCTAAATCTTCTCTTATTTTCTTTTGTTCGCTTTTGGTTTTCGCCGAACAAAGTATAAGCGGAATCTTTTTTTTTTTAATATGCGAATTATCTCCTTCATTTCATCGTACATGTCATTGTTTAAACCAATTAGAGTACCATCTATGTCAGTGAAGATTACTTTATGCCTCATCACCTCGATAGATGTGAGAGATATTTGTTAACTTATCGGTACAAAATAGTAATAGTTTAACTTTATTTCAAGTAGTTTTGAAATTGTCGAAAACAAACGTTCAAACAAAGACTGTGACCTAGCCTTACTATCCATTATTAACGTCCGATTTTATTGTAAAAATAAGGTGATATTTACTAACCTCAATTCAAAGAATCTAAAAAAGATCTATCTCTATTC
>JAICSL010000198.1 GCA_025936955.1 Nitrososphaeraceae archaeon | reverse complement strand
TTAGTAATTTATAGTACTACTTATGATACAAAATATAAACTGAAACGGGAGGAGATTCATAAAGCACATAATGGAACATGTCCAGTTTAATACTATTTTGGTGTCTTTTCTGGGAAACTAGTGAGCAATTCATTGCAGAGGAATTAACGCCGTATTTCTGTAGTTATATCAGGTCGTTATTTCTTTTATAAATCTTGATATTATATCAAAATTATGGAAGCATATTATAATAATATATTATTTTTTTTATAATGGAAACATAAAATAACCATGTTGTACAATCTATTTGCTATCTGAAATGATGGAACAACAGAGAAAACGGTTCGATGATATGGAGTATAGAAGAAAATATATAGAATACTCATGTGGCTGTAAATACTTGTTTGACCATCAGATAGTACTTGAACATGTATGTCCAATTCATGAAGGTGAATTGATCACGTCTCATGGATAAAAGATGGTTGTAATACTGACATATCAACTATAGTATAGATATTTGATTTGCTCATTAAGGTAAATGATACGAAGTATCTCTGATTGATCTAACTAAATCCCAGACTCAGGTGACCTATTTAATGATATTGTACGATGATTGTCCACGATTAAATGAATATAATCAAAAAATCATTAGTCATTCTAAAAATTGATTTACCTAATATGCGATCATTCCGCATAGAACCTGTTCTGTAATTTGAATAACACATCTAACATACTGAGTGTTCTAGCGAGTTGATATTCAATTCCGCATCCGACCATCCCTCATGATAACCTTGCTTATAATCTTGGCTGTATTGTGAACTGTTGGTGTCTATTTTTGGATTTTTTCCAAGACCTGAATGGAAATCATGTTGAGCTGCTCCATAACCGCCTAAAAAAGCCGTGCTCTTATCCGGATCGGTACACATTGCTGAATAGGTCTGGAGTGGCATAGAGATGAGTATCAAGAGTGTAGTAGAGACAATCATGAGTGCTGCTGTATCTGCCCTTGCCAATATCCCAAAGACCTTCATTCCATTTGTCTTTGATTCCATGGATTATTGAGCAAAACTCGGAAAGATAAAGTTGTCGTTTAGTATGGAGTTTGTAATCTAAGGAGTAATGAGTTAGTTATGTGGGGATATATTTTTTTATCAGATACTTACTAAGATTCTTTGTAGTTAAATATATACAGAATCCGTTCTTGTACGTTATATTCAATCCCAGTAATGTTAGAAACCCTCTACTCTTTTCATGAGCGTTAAAAACCTTACCTCAATTTGATTGGATTTATTTCAGTAGTCTACTTAAATAGCGGTAAACTATATGATCAAATACATATAGTTAAATCATATAGTTAAATCACAAAAAAACTTCTAAATGCTAATTTTTCCTTCCCTAATTAAGATCATTTTTTCTTATTCACTAATTTGATTTTTTGAATCTGTGAGATCTGCTTTTGTAGCTGTTTTATATCGGTTTGAATCTGATTTACTAAAACATAGTGCTTGTCGAATATTTTAGTTTGTTTCGAAATAGGTGGCAGCATTGTTGAGATTGTATGAATTAGAATGTTCTGTCTTTTGATTTGGTTCAACACATCTTTCAAGTTCCCTTGGTATGGTTGTTTTTGTTTTTGTTTTTTCTTCTTAGAGTACCTTTTTTTACTAAGTGATAAGCCTCTACTTACCACAGAGGTTACAATTTCCTGTCTCTTTTTGTCATCTTCATTCTTTGGCATAACATTCAATTCATGACCTTCTGCTACCTCTACCTCTTCTTGCTGTTCTCTTGTCTCTTCAAAAGATCGATCTGTCATAGTATCTTCTTTTTCCATTTCTTTTTTTGTAGTTATATTATTTAGTTATATTATTATTCTTAGTCTCTAACCCAGCACCGCATGAGAAGTCATATGTTCATAAAAATATTTGAACATTTTGTTTATATCTTTAGTGGATCAAAAAGGGTTTTAACTTATTTTCTCTGAGGTCCGCTTCCACAATTTATAAATCGGTAATGGAGCGAGCAATTTCACATGTAACCTATTTTTAATGATAAACTTCATGTATTCCACATCTTAGTGTCTAGTATTAGGAATTAGCGGGCAATGGCTTGATCGGTACCTAGAATCCTAAATTTGAATTTGAGAAAGATTTTATCTTATTATGTAAAATCAGGAGTACAAGAATTTGAAATAATATATCCTATGAAGAGCACAAGAAAGACATTCGCAAATTAGAGACATATTAGCTAAGAGGTTACTTTTTGTTACCAGAATATCTCTAGATTTAGATGTATAACAAAGTGAGTGGATTTATAGTAATATTACTGAACAAAATTCTAGGCCATCTGAATTGCTAAATATAAAAAGGCTTAAATGATTAATATTTAAGATAATCCTGTGATCAACAAAATAGATCGCATTTCTGGCACTTGGTTTCTTGGAGGAATGGCTGCTGGTGCTGTTGCTGTCGCTATTTCGTTACTTTTACGAATATTTGTTGGTGGAATGTTCCTACCAGAGCTTGCTTCTCAAACTTTATTCTCACTTACTCCTGGGCAAGTTGAATCACAAGCCGTAGAGTCGTTAGGTCCAATTGCTAAATATTCTGCGTTTATAGGCGCTGTTATTGCTAATCTTGTATTATACGGGCTGATAGGGATACTTTTTACCACGGTACAAAAGAAAAGTCTTTCTCTTAAGGGTTACCTGGGAAATGGAATGCGGTCTTCACTGATAGCTTTTATTATTCTATTTATCTTGGGAATTATGCTTTTAGCATTAACTGAAACTGACGTTCAGTCGAAACTCAATTCGATTACAGTCCTAACAATATATCTCATACCTTCAAATATAGCTTTCGGATTTACACTGTCCTATTTCTATAGAAATTTAATATTATTACGAGATTCATCAAGCTTAGTTTCTAAAAAAGAGACTACATCCACCGCTGCTGGCAGAACAGAGATAGATTATAAGAAAAGGTTATTACTACGTGCCGGCCTTGCCTCGATTGTCGCTTTACCCATTCTATACTTTGGACTGGATTCTCTTTTGCATCCAAAGAAGGAAGTGCAACAGATTTCTCCTACTTTAGCAACCCTGCTTAGATCTAGACCTAAAACTCTTGGCTTTGAGGATGTAAGACTTAAGCCGCTTCTTGACTCAGAAATAACACCTACAGATCTATTTTACAGAATAGATAAAAATCCAATAGTCCCTGTGGTTGATTCACAGTCTTGGAATCTGACTATAAAGGGTTTAGTTGATAAACCGTTTGTTCTCAACTATAAAGAACTCAGAGAGATGCCTTCCGTAGAGCAATTTGCAACACTTGAATGTGTAAGTAATAAGATAGGAGGAGATTTGATAAGTACTGCGATATGGAAGGGCATACACCTGAAAGACCTGCTTGAGATGGCACAGGTTAAACAAAATGCGAAATATATTGTTTTTAGATGTTCTGATGGTTATGACGTTGGAATACCTTTGGAGAGAGGACTTTTTGAGGGAACAATATTAGCCTATGATATGAATGGATCACCCTTGACATCTGACCATGGATATCCTGTAAGAGCCATTGTACCGGGTATATATGGTATGATGAATGCAAAATGGCTTACTGAGGTAGAGTTAGTTGACGATGTGTATGAAGGTTATTGGCAAAGGAAAGGTTGGAGTAATATAGCTACGCATAATACTCATTCATTCATAGTTCTTCCAGGTAATGCACCTGTTAGAAAAAGGTTTAAGGATTTGGAGGCTACAAATGTTACTTCTAATGGGCTCATCCCTATTGCAGGTATAGCCTTCGCAGGGGATAGGGGTATATCGAAGGTTGAAGTGAGTATCGACGGTGGCGCTACTTGGAAGATTGCAAAAATCAAGGATCCCCTATCACAATATACATGGGTTTTATGGAATGCTGAATTGGACTTGAATACTGAAAAAGGTAATAATCATATGATAGTTGTCCGAGCCACAGACAAAACAGGAAAAACTCAGACAGATATGGTGGCAAATCCGTTTCCAAATGGAGCGACAGGTTATCATAATGTATCTGTATAAATGAATCAATATGCTTTGCATGAAACCTAGTAGATGACAAAATTATAGTTATTGAAACTTCTTTCTATGAACTAACAAGGAAGAAGTGATTCTTACAGAAATTTTTTTCAATTCTTATCTTAAAATATGAATTATTCATTTTATTCAATTAGGAATAAATTACCTTTGCTTTCAAATTTATTTCATCAGTCAAACAGATTTCATATCACATAAGATTGGGCAAAGACAATCTTTGCGGTTAAAATAAGAAACGAAAAATGCAAGTGAATAAGTTCAT
>JAICSL010000232.1 GCA_025936955.1 Nitrososphaeraceae archaeon | reverse complement strand
TATCCAAAACAATTGTTAAAAAAAGATAGATTTTTTTACATTCTATATAATTATTATTTTACTGTTACACTGCCGGTCATCCAAGGATGTACTATACATAGGTATTTGTATGTACCTGGTTTTTCAAACGTTACTGTAAATGTATTTCCAGATCCCGGAAATTCTTGTTCATAGCCTTTTGGCAAAAACCATCCAGAATTAACATATTTTTCGGTTCCAGTCATAGTATAATGTGCATTAGGACTTAAAGATTTAACATTACCTGATGAATCAATTACCGTTGGATTGAATGTTCTTGCATTTAAAGCTATGATGGTATTTGATCCATTCTTATCGGGTAATAATATCGGAGCATTATTAGATCCCGGAGGCAAAGGAGTGAACTTTGTTGTATTTGAAACAGATAATGGTGAAACTACACCTGAACGAGTCGAGTTATCAAATACAAATGTAACAGTATGAGGTTCTCCTACTGTTGTAGGATTAGTCCAAATCACACTTTGTCCAACGTTAATTTGTATATCTTTTGGAAAGAATCCAGTTAATGGAGCAATACCATTTCCTCCACCAGATACTACGTTTAATGGGGCATCGGTTGCTGCGTATGCAATACTATTATGTAAGTATAAAGTTGTTATGGTCGTTATTGTCAATAAACTTAAAATTGTTATTATTATTGGTGATGTTTTTATCATCATTTAAGTTTTATATATCTAATTGATTAACCTTTGCCAATAAAATTCAAATATATATTAAATCTCGTCTTTGTTTTCATTCCAATTAAATATATTATCATTTGTAGGAGGTGGTGGTGGTGGCAGACCTGAAAAGTCTATTTCAAATGCTTCTTTGGCATATTTGCTAAACTTTGATACCCAAGGATGATTTGTTATAGCAAATACTTTGAAAACGTTGGCAGAATCATTTGTCTGATTACTAACTTTTGCATATCAGGCAATCTGCTTCCAGGTGGACTTTTTTTTGAATCCAAATATTCTCTCGAGAAACATTTATTATTCTATAAAATTCATCATGTTCTTCTGCATTGCCATATTACATCCACAAAATCATGTATATAGATTAATTATTAGTATAACAAAATAAAAACAAATTTGTTATTATTTTCCCCAAAATAGATATTTATTATAGCAACAGTTTTAGTGGATAGAACCTCAAACAGAGATAATGATATGGTGATTAGCTTAAATCCGAATCATTTACTTTGTATACTGGCACGTGCAGCAAGTTTTGCTATTCTAATCGGCTCTGGAATAGAACCTTGGAGTGTAAAGCAATTGACGATTGCGGATGCTTCTTTTGAGCTTAACCCCCAATATCGTACAAATAGAATCTTGCCAGTATCTAATAGAATTTTATCTCGTTGTCCTAGTTTGTGATATTGTTCTAATTTAATCTTGGAGTCATTGGAAAAATGATGTTGTATAGTGTTATCTAGCCCTTCCGAGTCTTTGAATGTTATTGCTATAACTGGAACATTGGTGTTTTCTCTTAGTTCTTTTCCATCTATTATGTTATACATGCTAATAATAAGGCCATCAAGCATTATGCAATTAATATCGTTTCTCTTTAGTGACCTATACATAGACAAGATGTTTTCTGTAGAATCATTTCCTTCAATCGTGACTTTCCCAAAAACCATGCTGTCAATTATCAGATCACGGCGCATTACTATTCCTGCAAGTGTAGAACAGGTACTAGTTTTTCTGAAGCTTTCAGCTATTCCTAATACGCGGATACCTTTTTTCTCCGTGTGAATCCTCATTCTAGCCCTCCTTCTCTTTTTTCCCTCTTCTCCTTCTCCCTCTTCTTCTTTGTTGGAAACCCTATGTCATGCGTGTATCTGATAATCATATATCCTTTATCGAACTAAAAATATCTAAATCTTTAAATTTCAAGAATATCGGTAATAATTTAATAAATTATTTTCTAATGTATGCTTTGACTCATCTGGATTTTCAAACGATTTCCACCGAAACCTTAACGAATTAAATACAATTAATATACCTTATTGAAAGATTATTTTAAATTGTTTTTTGCTAACGTTTTGTGGGTAAAATTATAACGAAAACAGTGAAAGTTATAATATCTTGTCCTAAATGAAGTAAAATTAACTGTTTTTCGAATCATACAACAAAGCACAATAAAAATCAATCTTAAGTCTATATTGCTATTCTAGGTATAAAATGGGGCATCCGAGAGGTATTTTTGGCGCACGTCCACTCATCATATCCAAGCCCCTAACGAGAATTTTTCAAGATGCATTCTTGGCTAGCAATGATTAATAGACCGATTTGATAGAATCCATGTAAAGTGTAATGAGATGAGAAGCGAGAACCCTGTCATGAATAAGATCCTCGATGCTTACAGACCTATGTGGTCTCTAAATCATGCCATTTCTCTAATGGGTTGGGACTTTGAGACTTATATGCCTAGGAAAGGCACGGAAGAAAGGGGAGTGGCCGATTCTCAGCTTTACATGCTGCATAACGATCTTCTGCTAAACAAAGATTTTGTTGGTCTTGTTGAGTCAGCGAGGAAACTGGATGGCCTTAGCGATTTAGAGAAGGGCATTATACGAGTACTCCACAGGGAAATAGTAAAGCAAATCAAGATACCCAAAGAGTTGACTGAAGCAGAATCCCTGGAAAGAATACGGGGTAACATGGTGTGGAGGGAAGCGAGAGAAAAATCTGATTTCAAGATGTATGCACCACACCTGAAGAAAATGATAGAAATAAAGAAGCAAATTGCTGATAAGATAGGTTATGAAAAGCATCCATATAATGCGCTTTTGGACAAGTTTGAAGAAGATCTTACCGTAGATGATTTGGATAAAGTATTCGAGGTGTTGACTTTGCGTATTCAGAAGATTCTGAAAAAACTCGTAGATTCAGACAGCCCATTTTGTAAAGAGAGCAAACTTGGGAAATCAAAGTATGATATCCAAAAAGTTGACAAGATCAATCATGACATTTTGGCTCTCTTGAAATTTGACATGCAGCGTTTCAGAATGGACGTATCTACTCATCCTTTCACTGAGGCTATGGGCCTCAACGACGTAAGAATAACTACTCGATATGAAGGGGACGATTTTAAAAGATCGATATCTGGCACTATTCACGAAGCTGGTCATGCCCTCTATAATCTGCAATGCGATCAATCATTGTCTGTTACTCCTGTTGAAGGCGGATCTTCGCTTGGACTCCATGAGTCTCAGTCAAGATTCTGGGAGAATATTATAGGCAGAAGCCTACCTTTTGTTCAATTGATATCTCCATTGGTTAGAAAGCAAGTAAGTTTCGCAAACCAAGCAACAGATGACGAGTTGTACCTGTATTTCAACAACGTCAAGGCTGATTATATACGAGTTGACGCCGACGAAGTCACATACAATCTCCATATAGCAATAAGATATGAGATAGAGAAAAAAATATTTGGAGATGAGCTAAGCGTCTATGAGATTCCTGAATTCTGGAACGATAGAATGGAGCAACTGCTTGGAGTGAGGCCAACTAAGGATTCACAGGGTGTGC
>JAICSL010000341.1 GCA_025936955.1 Nitrososphaeraceae archaeon | reverse complement strand
TATCCCAGAGAACTAAAGAATGTTCTGAAGACTATACCTTGTTTTAGGTTTACTCTGTCTGTGTTCTTTTTGCCTATCCTTGGATAGTGCCTTCTCAGTAACACCAGTATATTCGAAATGATCCTTTTTTTTTCGATGTTGAATAAGATTAGTAGATCTCAAAGCCAAAATATTGAATACTCTAAATAGTACAAAGAAGATAACAGTTACAGACTTTTAATTCATACTTGAGGCACTTTAATGAATTTGCGAAATTCATCTGAACATGATTTTGTCATCATTGTCTTTTCTGACAAAAAAATTATCGTCTACGCTAACACCATTCTTGATCACTTCATAACTTCGTTAAAATTTTTTATTTCTTTATTTTATTTTCTACCACCCGTTTAGACTTTAAAAGAACAATCGTGGTTCAATTAAAGATTCCCTTTCATCGAATATATGATTTTTTCATATTTTTTAGTTTACTTCTATATGACGTTTTAAGAACCAGTGACAGAGTCTGACACAAGATTCACGACTCCATTTCATTTTATATACTGCGCGATTAAAAGACTACAACTATGAAAGCAGTAATTCTTGCTGGCGGGCTTGGAACTAGATTACAGCCATACACATTCTTCATCCCTAAACCGATGCTACCATTGGGCAATAAGCCACTTCTTGAACATATTATAGAATGGCTAAAAAATAGTGGGAATGAAATTGATAGCATCATTCTATGTGTGAGTTATCTTCACAGGACAATTGAGGACTATTTTGAAGATGGTGCAAGGTTTGGCATTAAAATCGAGTACGCCAGGTCAGAAAGACCATTGGCAACTGCAGGACAGTTAAAAACAGCAGAAAAGTTAGTAAATGACGATACCTTTGCATGTTTATATGGAGATTCAGTTTATGAATTTAGCCTTAGCAGAATGATACACGAACATAAGAAGTATAAAGCCTCTGTCTCGATGGCATTATTATCATACAAGACCAAATTAAAGTATGGTTTTATAGATCTTAATGGAGAAAATGAAAACCATGACAGGAAGGATATAAATAATATAGTAATAGGTTGGAGGGAGAAGCCAGAGATCAGTGGATTGATTAATATAGGATGTTATATCCTTGAACCAGAATTTCTTAAATTAATACCTAAAGGAAGTGCCTTTGGGATGGATTATGCGGTGAGAAAAGCCCTTGATCAAAAGAAAAGAGTTAGAGGATTCAAAATAAGCTCAGGTTTTATCGATATCGGAGATAAGAAGTCTTATCTCGATGCATATAAAAAATACGTCAAGAAATTAGGGAAGATTTAGATTTTTTGAAACTTTTCCCAATCAAGGATTGTATTTTCCTTTTTGATAACATGCAAGAACTCAAGGACATTTTGTGGTTAATGTTATCCAGCTACTCAAATTATCATCCGTACCTGCGAAGTTTAACCGTACATATAAAATTTTATGAACCTCAGATGGCTTTCTAAGAGCATAAAATTATTCCTTTCATCAGAGTTTATCACTCGAGAAATACTTTGCCGAATTGAAACTCTATATGATGCGGATAGTTTTTTATTTGATTGATACCGATGGATGGTTGAACAGTGCCAAAGATTCGTCCTCTCTATCCTTATCCAGCACTGCTGTTAGACGATGTAAAAAGCGATATAGGCAAAAAGTTTATTGCAATTTCTGATTTGCATATTGGTTTTGAAGATGAATTAAGCAATAAGGGAATAACAATCGATTCAAGCCTCTTCCTACAAGAAATGATAGATGAGATAGTCCAATTAATCAGATTTCATAAACCCGATGGATTGTTATTACTTGGCGATGTGAAGAATACTATCAAAAATATAGGGAGGCAAGAATGGCAGAGGATTCCACGATTCTTCCAGGTAATTTCTGAAACCACTGAAATTTTTTTGATCCCTGGAAACCATGATAATAATATTAAACTACTAGCCCCTCAATGCATCAATATAACAAGTATTAAAGGAATAGTTTTAGACGGAGTTTTGTTAACGCATGGCCACACTATGCCATCGTTAATGAGATCTTCTATTAAGACAATTGTTATGGGACATCTCCATCCTGTTTTCCAAAAGGTTGGTAGCATACTCAATGGTCAGAGGATATGGATATATCTTAAAGCAAAAAAAAACATCATTTTTCCGACAGAAGATGGCTACCTTGAAATAATAATTATTCCTAGTTTCAATAGACATCTTTACGGTAATTATATAAATAGATTTAAGAAGTCTATCTCTCCAATAATCAGAAGGGCAATGCAAGATAATGCATTAGATAGTAGCATTGCTGTCACACT
>JAICSL010000025.1 GCA_025936955.1 Nitrososphaeraceae archaeon | reverse complement strand
AATGATCAAGCAAGAATAGTAGCTTGAACGAAAAAGATCTGAAATATTTGTTCTCTAGTTCAGTTAAAAATAATCATATTATCAATAATAACTTTTTTCCAACATCAGAAGGTGTAGACAGTGAAATAAAAATAATAGAAGAGGGGTATTTTAGAAGCTTCGATTTGGTCATAGCAGTTCTACACAAACGTGAGGATACAGATATCAAGATTAATTCAATTGGAGCATATGACCATTACTACAACCTATTAATGCGGACTGAACTCTTAACGCAATTTGCCGATAGAGAAAAATATAGAATTGATTGGATTCGGTTCTATCCAGTTGAGTTAAAATCTGATAATGATATTCTAGATAAACGGCTTCCCAATCAGATTCTTGATGCCATCTTGACATTTGGAAGATCCGTACTTGTGCTTGATGAAAAGCACTCAAGAAGAGTAAAAAAAAATTATAATGCAATAAAATTACTTCCAGCCACCACTATAGGCTATACAGGAAAAGATGACTATTTTGAAATACTTTCAATATTTAATAGACTTGTAACAAATAGCCTCTTTAATATTCCCAAGAGAAAGCTAATGAAAATTTTAATGAAATATGAATTTACAGACAATCCTGACAAAATATTCAGATGTCTGGCAAATATTCAAAGAATTAATCAAAAGATTGCATTTAGTCAATTATATAACGAAGAAAGTCCTATACTTACGAACGATGAAGAGGAGTTCCTACAAAAGATAGTTGATATCCAAACTTCATCCGATAAGAAACAGATGAGAAATTTGATAAAGCAAACCACAAACAGGAAAATAACAGATTATACATAAATGCATTTATAAAATAATAGAACGATTCTATTAATTTACTTTCTTTAATATTCTCGATTATGGTATCGGTTTTTCTTTAACTCAATCAGGTAACTATATTACAATAAATGATTGAAAAATTTAACTGTTACTTCTTGTTAAGATACCCCCGAATGTTTGTTCAGACTAGCAGAATATCTATGCTTGGACTTGTTTGGATCTTCTAGATATTGCCATCAAAAATAATGTCAGGGAGAACAATTCCTGACATATCTCTTGCAAATAGCATGTTATTCAAAGTTACTTGAAACTTTGTTCCTTCACGATCTACAACTATTTCTAGATCATCAAGTGAGTCAGAAATACTGCTAGTCTCAATTTTTTTTATGACGGTATGAAGTGACTCGTGCGAAATTAATGATTCTATAAATGGTTCGATGTACTCAAAGTCATTTATCTTGGATTTAGAACTTTTTTTGGACTTTATTATCAACATGTTATTACTATCATAGGTAAAATACCCTGGAGAATCGTCGATTGAACAGGCAAATATAAAATTATTTATCGCCATAATATAGATACAGTATTTCAATGATAATAAATATAAAATATCTATCTATCTACATAGATAATTAATAGTATCATAATACGAAATATTCCGCTTCTGGATGATGTACTATAATAGCTGCAGTTGAATGATCTGGTATTATTTGACCAGATTCCGTTAATCCCATCCCTGATTTTACTGGATCTAAGAGCTTCCAGACTAATTTATGCTGTGATATATCAGGACAACTAGGATAACCCCAGCTATATCGTAATCCACGTTTACTGCCAATTCCCAGTTCATTTTTTATTCGCAAGTTAACCCATTCTGCTAATGCTTCAGCAGTTTCTACTGCAAGGCCGTGTAAATAATATGCATCAGTATACATATTTTCTTTATTCCATCTATCTATTATCTCAGTAACCCTGCTACCTACAGTGACTGCCTGGAAAGAAGAAATGTCGTTTTCTCCAAAGAAATCTGTCAAACACAGATGTTTTTGTTTTGAGGATCTTGGAAAATCAAAAACGACTTCCGTGTTATCTGCAAGATCTACCACAAGTTTATTATTTCTGTTATGACATCTAAAATGGCCATATACTACCCTGGGTTCAAAGAGTTTTTCCTCGATAACCCTTGATTTCCATTCTTCAAATAGATTTTCAGTGGGTTCGGATAAACTTTCAGCACTTTTACCCCGAATACCCCAAGATAACTTAAAAAGTGATTTTTTATTGATGAAATTCCAGATTTCACTTAAGTTAATTTCTGCTGGTTCTAATCTTACTCTTCTACCAATATGAGGAGGTGTTGGACTCGAAACTGGTTTTATGCCACTATGTGGTAAATTTGTGTGGTCAATAGAAGGTGTTAAACTTTCTTTCCACTTTTCAATCTTTTCATGCCATTGTAAAAGAAATTCCTGCTTTTCTTCAGACATAAGTTTGTTTATAATCTTTAGACCATCAAAAGCTGTTTTACAGTAAAATATACCCGGCTCATAAATGCTGCCTTCTTTTGCAATTCTATTGATATAGCTACTATTTATTGCAGCCCCTCCACATAAAACGGGTATATTCATCTTATTTTTTTTTACGTACTCTGCAAAATATTGCATTTGCTTTGAAGTCGATACTAATAAAGCTGAAAGTCCCACTGCATCAGCTTCTACTTCATGGATTTTTTCTAAGATGCTTTGTAATGGTACCTGTTTTCCAAGATCATAAACCATATATCCGTTATTTGAAAGAATGGTCTTGACTAGATTTTTCCCTATATCATGAACGTCACCATAAACTGTGCATAGTACTATTTTTCCCTTGCTTATTCCAGTTTGTCTTATTAGATATCTCTCCAATTCAGAGACTGCCGCTTTCATACATTCCGCAGATTTAAGAACAAATGGTAAGATGAGCTCTCCGGCTCCAAACTTATCTCCTACTTCCTTCATTGCTGGCAGTAAAACTTCGTTTAATGTTCTCACTGCAGCATCATGAACTGATTCCTTTGAAGATTCAAGTATTAATTTTTCAGTCTTTTCATCTCTTATAATTTTCTTGTTTTTTTCCAATACTCTATCAAAAATTGCAGTAACAACATCGTTCTCTATTCCTTCTTTTAGCCTGTTAACTATTCTGAAGTAACATCTCTGACTTGCTTCCCAGGTTGGATCAACTTGTACTCTTTTTGTTGACTTGCTAGAACTAGATCTTGTCTCTTCAAAATATGATATTAATTCTGCGAGTGCATTAGGATGTGTATTAAAGATTAGGTCTTCTGCTAGTTTTCGCTGGACAGAATCTATCTCATTATATGGCATGATATCTTTGGCATTAATAATTACGCAATCCAAGCCTGCCTTTATAGCATGATGTAAAAATGTTGAATTCACTATTTTTCGTGCAGCGACCGGGAGGCCAAAACTAACATTGCTTAAACCTAATGTTGTGAAGCTATCTTTGATATTTTCCTTTACTAAGCGTATCCCTTCAAGTGTGGCTTTTGCAGAATCCAAGAATTCTCTTTCTCCTGTAGCCAAAGTAAAGGTTAGAACATCAAAGATAAACTGCCATGGTTGTAGATCATATTTTTTTCCGGTTTCAAAAAGCAGATTGGCTGTTTCTAATTTTTCTTGAGGGGTCTTGGCCATTCCCTTTGGGCCTATACACATTGCAACAGCTGGAACACCGTACTTTACCATCAATGGAGCTAATGAGTGAAATTTGGTTCCGTTATCCTCTAGGTTAATAGAATTAATTATTGGTTTACCGGGAATTTGTTTCAAACTTGCTTCTATCACTTTAGGGTCGGTTGAATCAATAACAAGCGGCGCATCGATCTCTAAACTCAATCTCTTGACAAGAGATACCATAAATTCAAGCTCATCCGAGCGTTCAGTAGTTGCTACGCATACGTCTAGACAATGCGCTCCCTCCTCTACTTGGGCTCTCCCTAAATCAACTAAACCATCAAAATCATTTCTGAGGACCATTTCCTTAGCTTTTTTCGATCCTTGTGTATTGAGACGTTCTCCAATTATTAGTGGAGGAGGTTCCTGTCTAAGATCAACTGCCTTTAATGCAGAGCTGACTCTCGGTATATTTTTCTTCATTTCTTTGGTTGTGAAATGTTTGTCTGAAAACCCATCTAAAAGTTTATGTCAGTTTATGACACATTTATCGCTGTATGGTCAAGTAAGTTACGTAGTTCAGTTATATGTTCAGGATTTGTGCCACAACATCCACCAAGTATCCGAACATATTTGAATTCATGTATAAATTCCCCTAGTTTAGTTGCTATTTGGATAGGCGTCATTTTGTATACTGCTCTACCATTAACGTTTTGTGGCATACCTGCATTAGGCATAACAAGTATAGGCAACTCTTCTTGTTCACTTAGCCATCTTATACTCGGCGTCATTTCATCTGGACCTGTGGAACAATTTAGACCAAAAATGTCAATATCCATATCGCTTACTGTTGTATAAGCAGCCTGTATAGTAGTCCCAAGGAGCATCTTACCGTATTGATCAAGTGTCACGTTGGCTATAATTGGAATTTTTCTGTTAACTTCTAACATAGATTTGTGACAAGCTTCTATAGCAAGTTTGACTTCGAGTATGTCTTGACTCGTCTCAATTAGTAATGCATCCACTCCGCCTAAAATCAATCCCTCGGCCTGCAAACCAAATGCTTGTATTATTTCATCAAGTGACTTTTGTCCAAGGTCTGGATCATTTGAACTTGGTAGATATCCAGAAGGACCCATGGAACCTATAACGTATCGCTGTTTCTCGCCAAACTCAAACTCATTACAAACGCCTCTCGCAAGTTCAGCAGCTGTCTTATTGAAATGCACAGTCTTTTCACCATAGCCGTACTCCTCAAGTTTAAACTTGTTGCTCCCAAATGTATTGGTTTCAATACAATCTGCTCCTGCCTTCAGGTAATTTCTATGGATTTGTTTAATCCACTCGGGTCTACTAAGAATTAATCCATCATTAAAACCATCTTTTTTATCGGGAAAATCTTCTATCTGCGGATTTAATTTTTGGATTTCAGTACCCATTGCACCATCAAAAAGAAGTATCCGCTTCTGAATGGCTTCAATGAATGATTGCGTCATAGAGGATTATAAGATAAAGCCCATTATAGATTTGATGATTTTCCTGCCTTTCAAAAGTCAGGCCATTTATTATCTATCGTCACTCTTCCTAAAGCTTTTTTTTCTGTTTCCTATCTGTTTGCCACCTCTGATCTTCATTTTTATCCGAGATTAAAGGAGTAATGTTCCAGCTCATTGTAAGTTCTTCAAATTTTGTTGTTCCTTCTGAATTTATTATTGTGTTACATTTGATGATACTTTCTGCTAAACGCATCAATTCTTGCAGGAATTGTAACATTGTGTCAAACTCATATGGAAATTCTATTTTGTGATAGAAATGCAAACAATCTTCTAAATGCATTTTGTGATTTTTGTATTGCAATGGCATCTATCATATCTTGTCAGCAGAAAGGTGGTAAATACAAAACAAAGTTACTGAAAAATCTGTATCGTTGCGTCAAATAGGCACCAATTCGTTAAATTTGAAAAGTTTGAAATGACAGTTTGAAATGACAATATTGACTATATATATAGTAAGAAAAATCATTTCAGAGAATTCTTTGAAATATACGTTGAAGGCAACAATGCAACATTTAGTGCTAAAAATGAGATATCAATTAAAAAAATAAGGCTCATCCTTCTTTTACTCTCTTTTTAAACCTTTAAGAAAGGGTTGACGGAAATTTATCTAGAAACCTTTATAATACATATCATCTATTATAATGTTTAATAACACTATTATGTCCTCGACATACATATTTCCTTGGATCCGAGAGAAAGTCTGTCCATTATGTAATTCGAAATCGATACTAAAACCTACAAAAACGAACAATCTGGTAGTCAGATGTGACTTTTGCAATTGCTTAATTTTTGCGAACGGCGAGCTATCTCAGCAAAAAGTACTATCTCTTCCAAATTTTGTTTATTATCCATCGCCAGTCTATTACTGACCCAATATATCAATCACTTCTTACATTCTGAACTTGCATCAAGGATCCCAAATTGTTTATAAGTTAGGAAAGAAAGCATCTTTGCTCAATGTAATATTGATACTAATGGAATCGGCATCGATTCCTTCTTTTGAGCTTACAACAATTATCAATATTTTTGATCAGTTTTAATCATAGGACAGTATATTTACTCATGATTACCATTAAATGATAGATCATCTTAGATTCTTGATAAGAATCAGAATTTGAATTCTCATGGGTCCATAGTTCAGCTTGGATAGAATGGCTGCCTGCGGAGCAGTTGGTCGAGGGTTCGAGTCCCTCTGGGCCCATCCTAATCTTGTCCCTGTTACAGTCCAGCTTCTAGTATTATAGAACCTTGTATATAATACTGAAAAAACGCAACGACAGTGTTCCTAATTGAGAAAATATCCAAAAATATAAAGGAACAATATTTGTATGAATTCAAAATACATTTAGACTTAGTAACAAGCACTTAACTATGTAATATGCGATGAGATATTTAGCGAAACATCCAAACAAAATCTTTGCAAACAATATCGTAAAAGTAATTATATACTAATAGATTATTTTATAAATATTAAGCACACATTCAAAATAGAAGAATTAAGATTCCATTAGAGTGTCTATCATTAGTACTATTTCAAATCTCTTTGAAGTAAATGGTAGTTAAAAAAAGAAATAACATAGTAGGTTGTAGTAGGATGCGTTACCTCTAGCTACTCTCGTCATTGCCTTTCTTGCTTCCACTGTGACCTATCTTTGAGGTAATGCTATCATGTATCTTTGCAGCAGTGTTATCATCTTTATTACTATGGTCTTTCTTATCATTGCCTTTCTTAGCATGATCTATCCTTGCAGCAGTATTATCATCTTTCTTGCTTCCGCCATTGTCATTGCTCTTCTTACTTTCGTCCTTCTTAGTATCACCGTTGTTATCATGTACCTTAGCAGTGTTATGGTCTTTGCTACTTCCACTATGACCTATATTTGAGGTAATGCTATCATGTATCTTTACATCATCACTATGATCTTTCTTACTAACTCCATTGCCGTTACTTTTCATATTATCGTCTTTATTACTTCCGTCATTACCATTGTCTATATTTGCAGCAGCATTATTATCACCGTGGTGGTTGGTCCTAGTATCCAAAAGAGTATTTACTTTTTGTTTATTATTATCAACATTACCATCTTTTGATATTGTTGTTGCTGCTATCTTGTTTTTGTCAGGTGTGGGTGCTTGATTTGATACATCAGAAGAATGTGTAGATGCAGATGAAGTAGTAGATGCTGTATGAGTAGTTGTTGTTGTAACTCCTCTGCTGACAGGAATAAATTTGGCATCATTGTTGTTATTTGTATTTCCATTATCTATTATGGGTAATGCATTTTGTCGTTGCTGCTGTTGTTGTCCTTCTGGAACTGAATCTGAAGTGGATGTTTTTTGGACTGGATTAGTGGCAGTAGTTGGTGTGACTGCAGAGTCAGAAGATTCAGTACTACTACTATCACCGAATCTTAATGAACCAATACATACTGTTCTACCAGTATCAGATGATGAGCAATCATCAGCTGCTACACCTATTACCTGGCTATCAGTACCACTGTTATCACAGTTTGAACCAGCTATACATACCGTATTGTTATTTACGCCAGTATTATGACAATCACTATTGATAAAACACTTGTTAGATTGGGTATTAGAAGATGATGTAGTACCGGTAGCTGAACCATCATTTGCGCAATTAGAATTAAACATACACAGGTTGTTTTGTGTTATCTCTTGGTTTGTATTGGCGTTTCCATTATTGCTACCATCATCTATAACTGAAGCAGAAGCTGTATTAGTACACGTAGACCCAAATATACAATCATTGTTTTGATTGGCATCTTGACTAACACTACCGCTGTTTATACCTTCAACATCCTCTGTGGCAGTATTAGAACACACAGAATCAATATTGCAATGGTTATTTTGTTCTGTATTCTGATTAACTTCCAAGCTTTGTCCATTTGTCTGGGATACAGCCCCCACAGTGCTTATGGCAGCGTTCTGACATGTAGCAGTATTGTCTCCAAATCCCAAGCCACCACATTTATTTTGCTGGCCTTCTGTTTGTGATATTTTAAGGTCATTATTTTGAGCAAAGCTTCCATCGCCAGTGGCATCATTTGTCTGTGATACAGGACCTACAATATTGGTAGCAGAATTCTGACATGTTGCTGTGTTATCTCCAGGACCAGATTCATTACATTCATCTTGCTGCTTTGCTGTCTGTATTATATTCGCATTATTACCTTGGTTGATATTGCCGTTGCCTGTACCTGTATTTATCTGGGTTATAGAATCAGCTTGGTTTGTAGCGTCATTACTGCAACTCGCCAAATTATCGCCTGGGCCTGATTCATCACACTGCAGTTGCTGATCTTGTGATTGAGTTAATTTGATATTGTTGACTTGCTTAATATTACCATTACCTGAGGCTGTAGCTGTACTATCTTGTAATGAACTAGCAGAGTTGGAAGCACTATTAGAACAAGCCGCATTATTATCTCCAGGGCCTGATTCATCACACTGCAGTTGCTGAACCATTGTGAATGTCTGTTCAGCTTTATTATTCTGTTGAATGTCGGCATTATCTGAAGCCGTACCTGTAATTGTCTGAGATGGAAAGTCATGAAACTGCTCTACATTTAGACACCCTGCATTATTATCTCCAGGGCCTGATTCATCACATTCGATCTGTTGGTCGGCTGTCGGTGTAACTGTAATTTCACCACTTCCTATGGCACTAGCATTATCAGGACCTGATTCTGAGACTGAAGTGGATCGGGACGAGGAGGAAAAAATAATGTCAGTACAGGACGAAGAATTAGTTCCCTGACCAGACTCATCACATCGCTCCGATTGGGAAAATGATGGCATCTCTGTAATACTTGTTGACACGCTTGAGAAAGCCATTGTCCTTTGTTGATTTGATGCACTGAGAATAGTACCAAATGTCATCAACAATATGGCAAAGATTAAAGTAGTAAATACTCTTAACTTTTTTTTATACGTCATTTATCTTAGATACAAGCATCATATGCTGCAGTATTTTAGCTTAGCGGTCTTTTTTCTAAAGCTTGATGCTATCATCATTTTGTGACATACTATTCTTCTTTGTTTACCATAAACAATATTCTATCTAGAAAGCTATCACTATAATACACATAAGAAAATTATTTTGTTTGAAATATAAAAGTAGATAATTAAAGATCAACTCCCATTTTTGCTTTATAAAGAAAGCGATAATAGCACCAAAACTTAATTCTACATTAGTTTAGTAGGTATAATAATTAGAATGGCATTAGAAGAAGAATAACTTCATCTATGAAGTTGAATTTACTCGTAAACTCTACTAAGGCTAATAACGCCATTAGAAAAGAAGACACATTTATAGGTTCAAAGAATCCCAAAATGTTAATCTATCAACCAGTAATGTTCAAGTCCCACTGTTTCACTAACATGGATAATTAAATAATAGAGTCTTAGAGTCAGTCAGTTCCAAATGAATGAATATTCAAGAAGATTTGCAAAAAATGGTGTAAGTACTGCCTCTTCTATCTGTTCGATCTTCTCTGAGCTTCACAGTTAGACTCTGTATCTGGATTTGCAAGACAATAATCAAAAGTTCCATAGGGATTGAACTTGCTACTTGAACCGCCTGTCTGTCCTATTGGATGAGGTGGCACTTTACCTTGATGTATAGAGTTTCCTGCTGCAGTAATCCCGGCTTGAAAACCTGCACTATAGGCCTGTTGAAATTGCTGCTCCAAAGCACAATCGCTATCAAGTGATGGCATGCTTGTACCTAATATCATACATATAGATGGCTTGGCTGTTGTTCCAGAATGATATCCATCTTGATAGCCAAGATTATATGCTTGTTGCTCTGGAGCTGAGAGGCCTGTAGGCGATGATGTTGGATTAGAAGGCAGATTACCGGAATTATTTGAAATTCCATTTGATTGAGCTAATTGTGATAATACCGGATACAATATCAGCTGCGCTAATTGTGGTGACATTGTCTGTTGAAGTAAGTTTATTTCGGAAAGACGAGTTTGAGGATCTTCTTGTACAAGCCTATTGAACTCCCCTTGTTGCCAGCTTGAAATTAAATCCTGTCGTTCTTGGGGGCTGGATTGTGCTAACTGTTGTTCCCAGCCGATAAAAATTTGCCTTAATAGATAAATGTTCTGCTGTAGATTTCGCTGCTGCATTAGCTGTGCGTTGATAGATTGAGGAAAAACAATGGCAGCTACAGAAGATGATAGTAGTGTTAACGCTAGGACAACAAGTCCAGTTTTATTCATGGGAAAATTTTAAGCTGTATTTTATTTAAAAATATCGAAATAATAGTAAAAGATATACAATATCTAAAGAATGCTATTTACAATAACGATATTCATAAAATAACATTTGTTTAATTCTTTTAATAATATAACTACAAAAGGAGAGGAAGAGGAGATGGTATACCAGTATACTTTTTATATTGCAGCTGATTTCGATTTTGTTTATGAATAATCAATTACTTCTTTTGTTCACCGTACACGTAGCAGCTATATCTCTTATTGGCGGATTGTCATATACGATAGTGGCGCCAATACCTCTTCAAATACAGATGGCTACGGCACAAAATGAAACTACCCTCTCAACAACTCAACAAGCCAATTCAACTAACCTAACTTTGGGAAATCCAGTTTTTGTAGAACATGATATGGCCACACCTCCAAAGCCAGTAGTTGTCAATGGTACTCAAGGGTTGCAAACATCTTATTCAGGTAGTGGAATAGTGAAAGGTGTTAGCTTTTCAGCTAATGGAACTGTCTTTATTGTACCCAGAAGTGATGGCTTTGCTGAATTAACCGGACATGCAGTTATAACTACAACTGATGGAGAAAATGGAACTTACAAATTTTACTCTCTAGGACATGCTGATGCTAATGGAACAACAAGAGATAATGGCACTGCGTTTTTCCATACCACTTCAAGCGGCAAACTTAGCATTGTTAACAATTTGGTAATAGTATTCAAAGATCAAAATGACAACGCAGGAAATGGCAGTACTGTAGGCTGGGAATGGAAATGAGAAAAAAGTAACCTGCTTTATTATTTTTTTATTTACATCTACTAATATCAATGCTGTTCTTCTATTAGCTTCCGGTCTAATACTGACCTGAAAAACTAATTTAGATTATGATACATACGATTGTTGTTTTCGCTCAAATTGCAACAGCAGATTAACTTATGTATGTAATTCTTATCGCCATCCATCGCTATTAGCGAAGATGATATGCGCTAGATCTGTAGAGGCTTATCTGACCGGTGAGCCATCTGTAAACCGGCTCAATAACATATGTTTAAAAAAACCCATGTGAAGCATACACCATCAACGCTACGGTAATTGTAAGTAATACGAAAAGCAGCCATGGAATAAACCGTTTTGGTATTTTCCTTCTTTGATTATTATTATTGATAAAGTCTTTACTATTCTTCCTTAACGAAGGAGAAGTCGATGGTGTTAATAATGATGATGATACTGCTACCGTAGCGGTTGTCGTTTTT
>JAICSL010000352.1 GCA_025936955.1 Nitrososphaeraceae archaeon | reverse complement strand
TCTATAATAGCGGAGAGATTAAAAGAGCTCGGAAGTGAATCTAAATTACGAGTCATAGACAAAGGTTATCCGTTCATCACCGAAAATGGAAACATAATCGTCGAGAGCACTTTTAATTCTTTAACCGACATACAAAAGAAAGAATTAGAAATCAAGAATATTCCCGGAGTAATTGAAGTAGGCCTTTTTACTAGACATGCAGACATTTATTATAAAATAAGAAACGATGGCTTTGATACCATATCTTGCAGTCCAATACATTAAAGTATTTTGATTTGATTTGCTGTTACGGAATGCGTTCCAAACTGGAGAAAAGAGTATTACAATATAAATAAATTGTTTATAGGTTCCATCCTAAGACACTTTTTTGTAGACACTACGTTTTGAGAATCCAACGGAAATTTGACTTAGCAAATATGCGGAATTAAAAGTAAAAGTAATAGCAAATCATTATTTGATTTTTTCTCATCATTACGATAACATCTGGAGATAAATATTATACTAACAGATTATTATCATTTCCAGGTATATGGGTACGATCGCAATTATCGATTCTCAAATTGCAGGGATTTCAGGTGATATGTTACTCTCATGTCTAGTTGATGCCGGAGCAAACAAAACAAAGGTTATAAATGCAATTTTTGCCTCACAAGATTTTCTTAAAGGTAGCAAGATCATAAGTGCAAGTTTTATCAAAACCAAAGTGCATCATTTTAGCGCAACCAGATTCCGATTCCGTTACAAGAAGGAGGTTTTAGAACGGAAAGGAATGGAAATATATAGATCTCTTGCATCATGTTGTAATTTTTTAGATTTAGAACAGCGTGCAAAGACTTTTGCCCTACAATCTTTAAAGACAATTATAGAAGCAGAGTCCATTATTCACGGCGATGATTTAAGTAATGTTCAGTTACACGAATCTTCCCAAATAGATCTTTTAGTTGACCTTATCGGTTGTGCGATTGCCTTACAGGACCTTAGACTTTTCGGCTGTCCTATATTTTCAACAAAAGTTGCCATAGGTGGAGGAATATTAAAATTTTCACACGGCGTTATGCCTAACCCGGGTAGTGCGATACTTCAGATTTTTAAAAATAAATCATTCACACTAGTCGGAGGACAGGCTGAGGATGAAATGACCACACCTACTGGCGCTGCAATGCTGGTTAACTTAACGGCGGGAAGTACCGATTACTATCCTCATTTAATGCCCGAAAAGATCGGATATGGAGCAGGAAACAAGAATTTTAAAAACGTCCCTAACATAACCAGAGTAGTTATCGGTAAAACCTCTTTGACTTATCAGGTAAATATGGATACTGTTTATGTTATAGAAACCAATATTGACGATGTTTCAGGAGAAATAATTGGAAATTTGATCGGGCTGTTAACAGCCGCTGGAGCCAAAGATACAATAGCTATCCCTGGTATTACAAAGAAAAATAGGCCAACTTATCTGATCAAGGTTATATCTGATCAGGCAGAAATGAATAACATTTTACAGATCCTTTTCAGTGAATCAGGTACGATTGGAGCTAGAGTTCAAGAAGCGCAACGATATATTCTTCCTCGAGTAATTGTTACAGTCCCAGTCAATATTAACGACTGTCATTTTAATATCCGAGTGAAGATTACAAAGGATTTTAGAGGAAAGATAATTAATACAAAACCTGAATTTGAGGACATTAAGATGATTGCTTCACAAGTAGGAATACCAGTCAAAAAGACGATGGAATTAACGATGGCAGAGGTTATTAAGAGCGTTGGATGAAAGGCAAAAAATGTCTAACACTACTAATGAAATTTCATCAAAATTAATAAATTGGTTTTCTGAGAATAGCAAAAAAGTAATTGTTGCCTTATCTGGAGGAGTAGATAGCGCAGTAGTTGCCTTGTGTGCTAAAGAAGCGCTCGGAAGTGGTGCTTTAGCCATTACTGCGAACTACAAAACCCTTTCCGAAGAGGAGTTAATTATGGCTAGAAAAGTTGCGGATGAAATAGGAATAGAACATAAAATAATAGAATATGATGAGTTAGAAAACTCGCAATTCGTAAATAATGATCACCTAAGATGCTACTACTGCAGAAAAGAGCTTGGACTTAGACTTGTGAGAGAAGCCAATAAATATAAAGTAAAACTTATTGTAGATGGAACACATAAGGACGACCTTGGAGATAATCGACCTGGCATTAAAGCATTAAAAGAAAATGG
>JAICSL010000106.1 GCA_025936955.1 Nitrososphaeraceae archaeon | reverse complement strand
GTAGTACAAATCTTTCTATTATACTATTAGAAACCATTTTGTTAATCCTGTCTTTTGCAGCATTGGAGGATATTCCAACTACAGATGCTATATCTTTGTAAGAAGATCTAGAGTCTCTAGCAAGCAATCTTATAATTTGTAAATCAATATTGTCTAGCCTTGTCTGTTGCAATATGTGTTTAAACTATTTATCGACCTCAATAAGATTTTCTGTTTTTAAACTAAACAGGAATGGCTACATCCATTAATGAATATTGATTTGCCACGATTATTTGATAAAGCTGCATGTAGAGTATTACTTTAGCTTAGTACAAAAAAGAAACTAAAGGGCTATCTGTCTGCTAGGTATATTGTTTTTTTCAGACACATGACAGCATGTGTATTGCGCTGCACTTCTTTTTGCACTTGGTAATGGGCTTATGTGGCCTTCAGTATTGTCACTGCTTTTGGGGCGCGCGGGTAATTCATCAAGGCTGGTAGTTTTAGAAACTTAGCAAGTATCATCGGATTGACGGTAGGAGGATGAGTTCTGTGAATCGATACTTTTCTGCTATATCATTCATTACCAGAACAGTCTAGTCCTTGGGCAGGTCAAAGACTTCAAGAAACGCAGGCATTGAAACATTATCCTTTACTTCGCTACTGCTGTGTTTTGGAATAATACGCTCGTTAATTGAAGTGTTGCTAAGATGATTATGATTGTTATAAGAATTAGTGTTATTGGTTTTTTTACTATCAGGACAAATATTGTTAATATCACATGTGCTACCACTACCTTCACCGCATGGATTCGTTGATACAGCACAGGCAACTGGTTCTGCCAATGTTAATGGAATATGTGCTAATATTAGAACAAACGTTAGTGTTATTGCAAATAAGATTTCAATCATTATTATAATTTATCCTCCAATGCTTTTATTCATTTCTCATATAGTCAAATTCGAGTATTATCAAATTGTTTATACCTGTAATTATCATTAGATAATAGGATAGTATTATGATAGTATTATAGGTCTAGATTTGAATAATGTTAAGTTTGCAAATAGTGTGCTGATTGTGCTTGTTATCCACTGCATTGCAAACAAAGATCCTGATGACCACAAATCAGAGATCATGAGACTATTATCACTCATCTGATGTTATATCTAGCCAATTAACAGTATAGGTGGAAAGGAATTATCATAGATAGTAGAGAATAGTCCTGACATTTAATATAGATGCAAAGATAACTGTTACATTTTAATAAAATTAAGTTTAGATCTATTAGGAATGTCTTAAAACATTTTGTTGCTCTCTATTATAATTGGTTTATTATCCATATATTTATTATTATCAACTGGATTAGAAGATGTAACTTATGCAAGTACTATTTCTTTGATTTTAGGATCCTGCACTAAAGTATCAACAATCTTAACTATCTCTTGTTTTTCTAATTCAAAATTATCTGACATCAAAATTGAATCTATTGCTTTTAGATTCCAGTAATTACTCACTGCCTTTTCAAGTGATAACTGAACATCATGAATTATTTTGCCTAATGAAGTAAGGGAATAGCTTCCACTTTTTCTTTGCAGTAAACCAGCTTTTGTTAGAGCAGATAATCTTGAATAATATTGCTTTCTTGTAATTTTTAGTTTGGTAATAAGTATATCAGTGGTACTAGTCGACGAATGAGCTATAGTATTGAATATAATCAGGGCTTTACTGTCAGAAATTGCTTCTAAAATGTTTATTATCAGGGACATAGATCTGGCAAAATTAAGCTACAGTCATATAAATTGATTAATTAACCTGGTTCTGTAACCTTGGTGGGTCATTGAATCATCCGATATGTATTCAACATGTATATTCAGAAATCTTAGTCTGTGTTTTCACGTTTATCTTAAGATCCTTCTATTTCCTCATAATACATATTGTATGGCATTCCGAGCAGTATCAATGTAAGATATTGTGTTAAATAATATATATTCAGGAAGACCGTCAAAATAGACTGTCTTTGATATTTCTATATGAATGTGTTCACCGTTTCTTCGACATGACAGTTAAGAGTGATAGTTCTAATACCTTGTCGAGCACATGATCATATTTATTTGACATATTAACCTCTGAAAAGATCAGTTTCTTTTTCCATTATTTTGCAATCAAATACCCCTACTTATGCTGATTTTGTCTATTGTATTTCCGATAAATCAACAAAAAATACTGGATTTATCTTTTTATTTGGTTCTATGAATTATGACTTGATAATAGCAATCAAAACCGAGATCTTTTCAATCTTAATTTTCTTTTCCGCTAGGCACTTGATGTTCTCTACAACTTCATTTCTTGCAATGTATTGAACGAATTGAAGAAGTACGAAGGAAAGCTGAATATATTCAACAAAAGTAATATAACGCCAAAAGGAAGTTTTTAGATTTGAAAGTAATAATAGAACTCAGATCCGCAAATAGTAGAAATCATATCTGGAAAAGAATTTTTATATACAAACCAGCTGGAATTAGACCATTTGTTTGTAGCTACATAAATATGTAAGACTTCAAAATAACAGTATCTATTGGAAACTTGTCATCTTAAATTAAGGACAAGAAGTCTATTTCAAGCTATATTTGAACCTAAAAAATCAATGATTTTATTTTCATTTTTTGTAATGGCATCTCTTACCGTAAATCCTGTACTATGTGTGATGAGTTTTTCACCTAGAAATTCTAATTCTAATTCTAATTCTCCTCCTCTTCATCTCCAATCCAATGTACAAAATACAATTACAATAACACCTCACAACCAAAGCACTTTTTCATCAGGCGAAAAAATAATTGAAATAACACCTGGCTCCTATCGTAATGATACAAACAAGAAATATAATCCTGAGATTGCAAACGTCACTATAGGAACAAAGGTAACTTGGTTAAACAGTGACGGAAATAACATTCCTTTTCCTAATCATTCAATTATTTCCGGTGATCCTGATAAAGGACCCACTGCTGACTTCCATTCTGGACTTATAGAACCTGGACAAAACTTCAGTCATACATTTGATAAGCAGGGAGTTTTTGAATACTATGATCCTAATTATCGTCATATGAAAGGAAAAATTATAGTAGATTCTGTCGAAAACGGAGCAGGACAATCACAATTAAATATGACAGGTAACAAAGCTATTCCCTCTTCTCTTCCTGTTATGCCTTCCAATGTAACTGGAAACGCAGCTTCAGTAGCCCATCCGGAAAATATTACCAGTAACAAAGTTAATCTATCTATCTCCGCCTCTAATAAGACCGAGCCTATCAGTAATGTTACCACATCATCGTCTAATAGTTTTTTGACATATGAAAATAATACCTATGGAATGAAGATGAACTATCCATCTGACTGGCAACTAGAGAATGCAACATCCCTGCGGTCCATGTCTGCTGGATCTATAACAACAATTACTGGATTAACTCATCAACATACTGATGGAGGAATATTGGTCGTTGAAGTAGAGGATTTGATTGATACAAGTGTAACGCTGCAGCAAATCTTAGATGAAAGGATCAATGCATATAAAAACAAAGATGGCTTCAAAATAGTAGAAGCAAGTACCAGCGCTACTCTCGCAAATCAATCTGCATATTTATTAGTCTATACATACACATCGAATGATAATAACAATGATACTTTCAAAGAAAAAGAAGTAAGAGAAGTAGGGACTATTATTGGAAATAAAATGTTCTTTATTATGTACCTTACCAACTTAGAAATATACTACACTTTTCTACCAGCAGTTGACAAAATGATAGACTCTTTTCAGATTATAAATTCAACTAATATTACATCTGAAGGCAACAACATGATAGAGAATTCAAATGTCTTAATACCTCAACAATATAATAATAGCAAGTATCAAGTTAGCATAACGTATCCTTCTGATTGGACAGCAGAAGAAGGAGATAACGACCTCGCTGCCTCAGGAGATAATAACATTGTGACTCTTGTGCCCTCTAGTGGAACTGACAATAGAGGACCATCATATTACCATACATTTTTAGCAATAAATATAGGGAAACCTACGGACACGGACTTGAACACATATCTTGCTGATACTATTGATAATTACAGTAGCAGTAAAGACTTTAGTGTGGTCCAATCAAACACAAATGCTACTCTCTCTGGCCAGCCAGCATATGTACTAGTATGGACTGATTCAGAGGGTTTTGACAAAAAGTCTATGGAAATAGGAGCCATAATTGGAGGACAAGCTTACTATGTAGATTATCAATCGGATCCTGATACATATGACGATAATCTACCAATAATCAATAAGATGCTCAGCTCACTACAGTTGCCTCCAAATTCTTCTGGTTTCGAAAGTCAAGATTCAGATTTGAGTTCATCATCTAATGGCCCAGAAAATCTCCTTGATGAGATGCCATAATTATGTTTTAAGCAAAGAATGTACATTGTTCTTAATTACAGTAACAGTTGATTAGAGTATGATAAGAATAAGGACTAAAACATCTCTCTTACATTCAACTATTTTTACTGTTAAGTGGCTCAAACGTACGGAAATACAATATGCAACATGGCAAATTATAGTGATTACAAGTAAATTGGCAAAAAGCATGGTCTTTGTGAACATGGAAGCACTCAGTACATCAGTAGACCAAGGAAAAAGGATGCAAGGGAATTATTTAGAGTAGCCTTCGATACGCAGGTATCCAAGGATGATACCTGGAGAATAAATTATCCAAACAATGAATGGTGCTTTATATACTTTGGAACTGTCAAATTTTGGCCTTACCAGATTTCTGAACTGATTTGCGTTACAAAAGCGTTAATCTTGTAAATATGACGATGGTGGGCCAAATCTTAATATCCTTTGGATGAGATAATGTAATATTTGCTATCTCAAAATATCCAAAAAAGTAGGTAATTAAAAATATGATTAACACTACTACCAGTAAAGGAAGAATACTCTCTATTACTCATGAACAAGATGTTGATGGTTTATTCTGTGGAGCAATTTTGAAGAATGCTTTTCCAGATACATTTATCTTCCTTGCGAATTATGGAAGTGAAAACATAAAAAGAATCGCTGATGTAGTAAAGCTTAATGTAAGTAGATCAAGCAAGAGTGGCACAATTGTAATTTCTGATTTAGCACTTAACAATAACAATTTACAAGATATCAAATTGATCGAAGAAGCTGCTAATCAATCAAAGAGATATGGATGGAATTTAGTTTGGTTAGATCATCATAGTTGGCAGGAAGAAATAAGAAGAAGAGTACAATCCTTTGCTATGCTTATCTTATCAGAAGACCAAGAACAAAAATGTGCTTCTGAGCTTGTAGTCGAAAATTTTGATTTAAAGAAAAGAACTGCATGCGAAAGAATGGCAAAATTTGCGCACATTGTTGACTTCAGATTACCCGAAATCAGTACTTTGCCACCACTCCCTGAGATTATCACCTTTTATCGGAGTCTCTCGGATAGATATAGAAAGTTACAGTTGATAATAAAGAAGGCTTCAAAAGGGATATTTTGGGATGAAGAATTACAGCAAGAGTATGAAGAGAAGTATCTACCTCTTAAAGAATCTACTATTTCATCTGCAATGAAATCACTTTTAATACATCATATACAGGGTTTAGTTGTTGCTATAACTGAATCTCCTAGAATATTATCTAAAAGCTTGTTAGCCGAGAGAATATTTCAAGAAAGGCCAAATGTGATACTTGTAGCATTATATGCTCAAGATGGCAGGGTAAGTATCAGAAGAAGAGCTGGAACAGAGATAAGATGTGACTTGATTGCCCATAGGTTAAATGGTGGGGGTCATAGTTATGCGGCAGCCGGAGTTATAAGGAGTAACGGAGAATCAGCGACAACAACAATATTAACAGCCACTAGAGTAGCACAAGAATTACAAAACGCTCTAAAAGATGTGCTCTCTATACGTCTCTAACTTTTTCACTCTGTATATTTTGTGAATAGTAAAACTCGGTCAGTTATTGTGCTATTATTTTTATGGAAAACTGGTATGGATGATAGATTCAAACATTAATAAAGAAAACCATTGAACCCCTTTATTTCATTTTAGGAATTTGCTCACATACCTGATATCTGATTTAAAAGAGTTTCCATTGTTAGCATTCAGGCATTTTTCAAATAAATTTAAGGTAAAAAGATTTGATATTTCTAACTTATACTACTATGGAGCATGTTTCAAACTAATGATAAGGAAGACTATGAACTCTAATCTTTAACCAGGAAAAGCCATGGCACTACAATTTTAAAAGATAATGATTCTTTTGGGATCTAACTGCCTATCTGACATGGTTTATTTATTTTTACTGCTGTTATTCTCTTTGCTATCTTAATTATTAATTTAT
>JAICSL010000004.1 GCA_025936955.1 Nitrososphaeraceae archaeon | reverse complement strand
TGTCACTTAGGTAACGAAGCACATCTGCCAAATTTTTCCTTTCTGGAAGTAATATTGCAAAATGATAGAGCCCTGCATTTTTGGGACTTACTGAGTTTGACTTTGATTGATTCACCTGTACTAATTCCAATAGATGAGAAGATGATTTCTCATTACTTGAGAGCAATACTCTATCAGCAGACTGTTTTAGGACTTTTCTAAAGCCCAATATTGATTGGTAAAATTCAAGAGACCTCTGAATGTCAGAAACATTCAGACTTACGTAGCCTATCTTTGCCGCTGGATGAATCTCAAACATTTTATTTTTTTCTTCAGTATGGTTACTCTTGTCAATTTGGTGCATCTATAATAACAATTCGCTAAAAGTGCTAATAAATATAATAGTAATTTTGTACAAAGTTAGTAACTATTATCTTATCATGTTCCTATACAATACATCAACTTATAGGTTGACTGATAGCGTAATCCAAGCAGTTCAGAGATATACTGGAACTCTTTATGTAGTTTAATGCCGCTTCAAAAAATATGAATATCCAAGAGAAAAATAAAGAGCTAATGATTACCCTGGACAACGCTTGGAATTCACAGGATTGGGATACATTCAATGATCGCCATGCCGATGATGTTGCGGTATTTTGGCCCGGTCAACCAGATCCAACAAAAGGAGTGCATAACCATCGCCAAGAATCAATGGAGTTTTTTAAAATATTTCCAGATAATCACCTTATCAATAATCCTTACAAAATACTCATTGCAGAAGGAAATTATACTTGTTCAGTAGCAGATTTCACAGGTACATTTAAAGGAGAAATGAAAGGCCTTGACGGAAAGACGATTCAACCAACTAACAAGAAATTTCATTTAGAGTTCTGTACAGTTGCTCACTGGAAGGAGGGAAAGATTCTAGAAGAGAGATTGTTCTATGACCAAATGGGAATGTTAAAGCAAATCGGTGCAATATAGCATCTATTCAACAATAAATATTCGTCAAAAGATATTACGCTTAGGCAATTTTCAAAATGATCAAAAAAGGACTAACCTTGTCGCAACGTATCAATATAAGACCATTTGAAAAAGGCGATTCTGATAAAATCATAGAATTTATTTCAAATATCATTGTTAATGAATTTAAATTTAGACTCGAATTTGATGTTTTGGATTCTGATATACTTGCAATTGACGAAAGTTATAACAACTGTAATGGAAGTCGCTTTTGGGTTGCAGAAACCGTCGTTAACGATGATTATTCCATTACTCAACAAAAACAAAAAATACTAGGTACTATTGCTGTAAGAAATTTGAAACAATTTGAATCAACATGTGAACTAAAGCGTATGTATGTATTGGGTTATTTTAGACGATTAGGTGTGGGTCAAAAGTTGCTTGATATAGCGATAGATTTTGCAAAAAGCGTTGGGTATTCAAGGATTGTCTTGGATAGTTCAAAGGCACTGTGTCCAGCAAGAGCACTATATCTAAAGAATGGTTTTGTTGACATTCCTAGATACAATGATAACCATAGAGCAGATGTATTTATGGAAAGAAGGTTGACAAGATAAATTAACTATTTCATAGCAAAAGTTCAGTAATGGTATTTACTAGGCAATCAATCCAAGTTGATTCAAATATCATTGCTGTACATTTCAAATGAATCTCCGTTTTTGTAGGTCTTAGTATCAAATAGCATTTCAGTAATTTTTTCTGCCACATCATTAGGCTGAAGCATTTTGCTCTTATTTTTTTGATAATATCTAAAATCATATTCTTGCCACATTTTTGTAGCTACCTTTCCGAGAAATATTGTCAATACTCTGATATTCTCATATTCTCTAACTTCGGGTGCTAGGCTTTCTGCTAGACCCAACAGCCCAAACTTACTGGCGCAATAGGCGGATAAATTACTAAAACCTGTTTTGCCAGCGCCAGAATTTACATTCAATATGACTCCTGACTTTTTTGAAATCATATATGGAAGAACAGCTTTTGTAAAAAGAAAAGCACTCTTTAAATTGCTGTTTATTGTTTGGTTCCATTCTTCCGGAGATGTATCTATTAATTTTCTGTTAAATGCAACTCCAGCATTATTTACAAGTATGTCTATAGTACTGCCTATAGTACTGCTTCCAAATTTTTCTATTGCCAATTTGACAAGAGAATTGACCTCAGCAGGTTTGCTTACATCACATTTTATACCCAATGCATTGGAATTACCGGTCAGTTTGTTGATTTCTTCTACTGCAGAAGTGATTTCACTTTGAGTCCTAGAACAAATAACTACATTCACTGACTTTGCTAGAATTATGGCTGTTTGTTTGCCTATACCTCTACTACTACCAGTAATAATTGCTGTCTTTTTAGCTTCTTGTTTCATACTTGTTTCCTTCAGAGAGAATTTGACTGTTTGTTTGAAAGATAGGACTCTACTTGTTCTAGAACGCTCTTTTCTTTTGTCGATAAGGATGTACCGATCATTTCTTTGAACTCTAATGCGTTAATAACTGCATTTCCTCCATAATGGTTGTTAAAGTATACTCTTAGAACTTTAGTCTGCTGTTTTATCTGAGATACTTTTTCAACCCATGGTTTTAGTTCTTCTTTGTTGTATCGGTAGTTATACCAGTAATGATCTTTTGTATTTCTTCCATGAAGCCTAACAAAAGAATGGTCAGCAGTGGTTATAGTAATATCAGATAAGAATTGCAAATTTTCTCTTGCAGGAGAGTCTGTCATCACAGCTGCAATATTATAATGACTTAGCATATTCCAAGGACCTTCAGTACTCCATGATGGATGTCTGAATTCAACAGCATAATCATAACTTGATGAAGAATTTGATGATGATGGCAATCTATCAAGGAAACCTTCTATCTTTTTAAAATCATTAACAGTAAAGCTTGGAGGAAGTTGTATGAGTATTGTACCTAATTTATTTGCAGTTTTTAGTGGAGATATCTTATCGAGAAATTCTTCAAAGTCTACCATGACACCTTTATTGATGTCTAGTCTCTTGTTATGAGTAATAGTCTCAGGTACTTTTACTGAGAATTGGAATTTCTCTGGTGTTGCCTTTGCCATTCCAATAAACGTACCTCTAGTCATCTTAGAATAGAATTTTTCATAAAAAATAGAGTCCATCTCTGCTGTGTTAAAGAATTGGGAATAGTACCTTAGTCTTTTAGTATCTTTGTCTGGATAAAATGCACCGGTCCATCCTCCTTTGTCTGGAGTATCACCATAATTCCATCCTGAACATCCTACAAGTACTTGTTCACTCATATTCTTCTAATTCTAAAAGTATCTTTCATTTTTTACCTTTTATAGCCTATGTGTTCATGATTTATCCACTTGGCATCAATCATATTGACTGACCTATGAAATGGTAGAACTTCAGCTAATCTAATCTAAAAGCATCAAATATATCATTATATGATGTTGTTTCTTTGTTTAGTATTCCATCATCATTATCTTGGGAGAATATTTATAATTAAACCAATCCTATTGCTGCCTGTGTATGAATGCTGCATTAATCATATTATTCATAATATTAGCAGTATTGTATTTTGATATTCAAACGTTAGGAGCTGTAAGAGTAGCACTACCTGAATCGAAGTTACTACAAGAGCAACAGAACTTTATAGCAAAATTAACTGGAGATAATACTATACCTTCTGTAAATACAAATGCAACAGGTATTACTAAATTCGAGACCAAAGCTTCCAATAGTAACGAATTATACTATGAAATAAATCTTACAAATTTACGAAATGATGTGGCAAGGGTTGAGGTTCATCTTGGTAAAGCAGATGAAAACGGACCTAGCGTAGTTACATTATATCAAACAACTGTGTCGCTACCTTCAGAAATTTGTTGCAGGTCTGCTGCTTCAGAATCTGAGCGCACTAAATTCTTCTTTAACGGAACTATTTCAACTCAAGACTTTGAATTTGGGGCGTTAGCAGGTAGTAAACATATAGCTGATTTAGGTAGGCATTTTGAGAATGGTAATGCATATGTGGAAGTTTATACTCATAATCCTAAATCTCTGAGTTTCTCAGGTAGGGACAGTGAGATTCGGGGACAAATAATGCCATTAGCATCAAATTATACGACAATAACAAAACTACAGTAATAATCATGTTAGATGGTGGGAAAGAAATGCAACAAGCAATGATCCAGGACAACGTTGATTTGGCTTTGGTGGAATCCATTCCCATATCGGTGCTAAAAGATGGTTCCTATAATGACAAGGATAGTCACTCTTCAAAGGCTTTGTCCGAAATAAAGCAGAACAGGTAAATAGCAAGTTGCTTTTTGAAACTATGTAACTGAATATGCTGAACAAGCATAACAGCAAAGAAAATTGCCTGTCGGCAATATTCTATCGATTCAAAAACTGGGGCAAACGCATCAGATCTTAATTAGGGCATCATCTTTTCAGTTATGGAGATAAGGAACATTACATGACGAAGATGAGGAAGCCTCTTGCTGGTTTGTTGGCTACTTCCATTCCCAAACCTTCAAATGGAAGTTGCCTGCTTCGTCGATGTCCAACTCCCAAACTCCCGGCAAGCTATTTAACCTTGCAAATTTCGGCGAGGAAGCCTGCCAGATAACTCCACCCCGCCAGCTCGCCTTTAGGCCACTTCCGGTAGGTCGCCCCCTTCCATGAGCCCACACACCTACAGTGTCCCCATCTTTGGTTGTGCAGATTCCATTGAACTCTGCAATCAAGGTACCTCCATGCGTGGTTGCTACGCCTGTATAGATAGATGAATAGTCTGCACCGAACAATTTGCCAGTTCCCTGATAGGTCGCTTCCACTTTTCCGTCGGGGAGTGCCCTTATTCCTGCGAACTTTCCAGTTTCTTCGAATGCTAAATCTCCTAGAGCCATGTGACCGTTGAATCGAGGACGACTATTTATGCGTTCTCAGTTCCTTAATGAATAGTAATACAAATTAAACAAACTATTTCGTCATAGCAAAAAAATCTTCCACTCTAAAGCAACCAACCACCATCCGAAGCAACAGGTTTTCCGAATAATGATGCAAGTGTATTACATGTTCACACCTTTAAATTCATGTAATCTTTCTCTTGGACCAGATAATAATCTATCAACTCGATTCACTTTTTTTGCTCACGAGTCCCTCTTGAGAACTATTATCAGTGCGGGTTCGGTGGGAGTAGGTCCCCGCAAGTATACGGGTTCGGTTGTTTTACTTATATAACTTTCATGAGGGCTTCTATATCTAGCTTGATTGTAGGAACATTGTACAACTTTTAATGATTGCGCATCCAAAGCTTGTAACATTTGCAATTGGCTTTGGGATAATCATGGCTATTGGAATACCAATAAGAATGCTAGACCATAGTCAGGTGGTAGCATTTACAAGTCCACATAAGAAACATACCACACAATTGCAATTGCATAACATAACCTTATTTATTTATCAACATTTCTCTACACCAAGAAGATTCAACACAATCTTTTCTTAAATTAATACCCATCTTTTAACATCCATAAATAATACATTATGACGAAACAGAACCCTAAATTTTAATTGAAAATATATAGACGTAGATGTTAATTCTCTGAACACATCGTTATAACACATCAAGTTGATATCTTTGCTCTCAACAATTCGTAAGCTTTAGCAGCATCTTTATTATTTAATATAAGCACAATTTCGTTAGGAGCGAAGAAAGCGTTACACAGAGAAATTTGATTATTGTATAGAACATCTGATATCAAAGATAGCATGTTATAGTCCAGTTTTTGAAGTTGCTTTCGTTTCTCATCAGATGAATCAAGAGCAGAAGCAGCCGAAGATGGAACACTGATAGTGATCTTTGAAAGTCCTTCTTTTATCTTACCATCAAATCTTTTAGAGGTAGTCGAAACAATATTTCTAATTTCCTCAATGTCTTCTGCAAATAATGTTAATTGTTTATTTGTCTGAATCAGATTGTAACTTCCGCTTTCATTTCCAAATACTTCGTCGAGCATATTAAAAACCTCATCAAATTCTTTATCGCTAAAATCGACGTCAATTATGCTGCCTATTAATGACATCCTAGCACCACCTATTCGATTGTTTATATCTGGTTTGTCTTCCTTTTCTCGTTCTTTGATTAATGTGTCTACAAACCGTTTGATTGCAACGACTATAGTACCAATTTGAACCTCGATACCGGTAATTTCTTCTATTGCAGGTTTAATTTTTTGCGCTAGAGCTGTGTAATTTGCTATACCTGATAGGAGTGCTTGAAAATATAGATTGTTTGAAGCGAGAACTGTCCTTATAGCTTGGGGGACGGACTGATTATGCTCCAGTGCACGACGGTAATACATACATGTCATAATCATCTTATATAGGTAATAAGTTTTTTGCTATGTAAGTAAAATTTATATATTGTAATACTCCTTACAATATGTTAGGTGATTGAATAAAAATGTGGAGAGATCCGTTTTCATTTCGTGGAATGATACCAAGTAGACTGTTTGAGGACATAGACAAAGAATTTGAAGAAGCAGAAGATATGCTAGGAAGAGTTTTCAGGACAGTACGGGAAATAAACCCCTCAGATCTAGCAGGCAACTTTCCATACTACTACGGATATCAAGTAACAGTAGGTCCTGATGGCAAACCCCGTGTAAGGGAATTTGGCAATGTAAGACCATCAGCCAAGGGTCTTGTAGAACAAAGTGGTACAAGAGCGCCATTGATGGATACCGCGGTAGATGAGAAAGAAAATACATTGAAAATCACTGCCGAGATGCCTGGTGTAAACAAAGAAGATATCAAAGTAAAGGTGTCTGACCAATATGTCACCATACATGCGGAAAAAGGTCAGAAGAAGTACCATGCAGACATACCCGTGAATGTAGAGTTAGACGATGCTTCTGCGAAGGCGATCTACTCAAATGGAATACTAGAGCTCAAGATCAAGCTAAAGCAAGCTCCCAAATCAAAGGATAAAGAGATAAGAGTGGAATAAAAGATTCCAATCCACGCAATATTTTATTTTTGAATTTAGGTGAGAGGATAAGGATATGAAAGATGATAATAAGAATTTGACATTGCGAGTGGCTGAGACTAATCCCAAGTTTGTAGGCAGAGGGGTTGCACTCGTTGATCCAAAGGTAATGGAGAAGTTGAGTTTATCCACGGGAGATGTAATTGAAATTAGGAGTTCTAGAAAGAAAACTTTCGTCTTGTTATGGTCTAGTCAGCCAGATGACTACGGACGTGGGTTGATTAGGATTGATGGCTATACTCGTAACAATAGTGGAGTCGGGATTGATGATAGAGTAAACGTTCAGAAAGTTACCAATGTAACAAAGGCAGAGCAAGTAATTCTATCTCCTACTGAAGAATTAAGCATTGTAGGTCTTGAAGAACATCTTCCAGAACTACTTGATGGTCGTGTAGTTACTAAAGGAGATATGATGCCACTTAATATAATGGGAAGGAAAATAGGTTTTGTAATTACTAGTATATCGTCATCCCAAGATGCTGCAGCATCATTAGTTGACAGCAATCTTACAGAGTTCATCATTGGATCAGTACCCAAAGCTGGTACGGGTATTGTTCCCAGGATAACATACGAGGATATTGGCGGCCTGAAAAATGAAGTTCAAAAAGTCAGGGAGATGATTGAGCTTCCACTAAGACATCCAGAGATCTTTGAGAGGATTGGAATTGAAGCACCGAAGGGTGTTTTGCTTTATGGACCACCGGGAACTGGAAAGACACTACTTGCAAAGGCAGTAGCCAATGAAACAAATGCAAACTTTTATTCCATAGGTGGACCAGAAATAATGAGCAAATTCCACGGAGAAAGCGAAGAGCGCCTGAGAGAAACATTCAAACAAGCTCAAGAAAATTCTCCATCGATTATATTCATAGATGAGATAGACTCTATTGCTCCAAAGAGAGAAGAAGTATCAGGAGATGTGGAGAAAAGGGTAGTATCCCAATTATTGACACTGATGGACGGTATTGAAGGAAGAGGCAAGCTTGTAGTAATAGGTGCCACCAACATACCAAACGCACTTGATCCTGCATTAAGACGCCCTGGCAGGTTTGACAGGGAAATTGAAATAGGAATACCAGACGAACAAGGCAGGTATGATATCTTGCAGATTCATACAAGAGGGATGCCGCTAATTGAAGATGTTAATTTAGAGTCTATGGCCAAAGTTACACATGGCTTTGTTGGTGCTGACTTGGAAGCATTAAGTAAAGAAGCAGCCATGCGATCGCTTCGAAGAGTACTTCCTGAAATTAACATGGAGCAATCCACGATTCCTCTCGAAGTTTTAAACAAGATCAAAATTACCGATGAAGACTTTCAGAATGCACTAAAGGATGTTCAACCATCAGCCATGAGAGAAGTACAAATACAAAGACCGAATATTAAATGGGATGATATTGGTGGATTAATTGAAGTCAAAGAAGAACTAGCAGAAGCAATAGAGTGGCCTCTAAAACATGCAGATCTATTCAATCAAGCAGACGTAAGACCACCAAAAGGCCTGTTGCTGTATGGTCCTCCGGGAACCGGAAAAACAATGATTGCAAAAGCCGTTGCAACTACTTCTGAAGCCAACTTCATAAGCCTAAAAGGGCCGGAACTTATTTCAAAATGGGTCGGAGAATCTGAAAAAGGAGTCAGGGAAATATTTAGGAAAGCCAGACAGGCAGCTCCATGCATAGTTTTCTTCGATGAGTTAGATGCGGTAGCTCCTAGGAGAGGTAGATCTGAAGGAGATGCACATGTTACTGAAAGAGTAATAAGTCAAATGCTGACTGAAATGGATGGGTTAGAAGACCTAAAGGGTGTTGTTGTAATAGGTGCGACAAACAGGCCGGACATCATCGACGAGGCGCTGCTAAGACCGGGGCGATTTGACCGCATACTTGAAGTGCCATTCCCAGATAAAGAGGCTAGAAGGGAGATACTAAAAATCCATACTAGAAAAAAACCCCTTGACAATACTGTCGATATGGAGAAACTAGTAGAGCTAACAAATGGATCCACAGGAGCTGATATTGCAGCAATAGTTAATGCAGCCGCAATGTCTGCAATTAAGGAACACGTTAGTGGTATGAATGAAACAAACAGTAGTAAGAGCAAAAAAGATAAAACATCAATAGCAGCCATAAAAGAACAAGAGACAGATGGAGCCAAAAGTCAGGCCGTCGAATACAAAGAAGACGAAAAACAAAGTTTAAAAATTACAATGAAACATTTCGAAAGAGCACTGCAAAAAATCAAGAAGAAAACTACTAACAATAACCCGTTATTATCTAATTAAAGAACATATAACGAGGTTCAACATATCCTGTAAAACCTCCTAATATCTTTTATAAATTCAATCCAATGGTTATTATTATATAATCACTTATCTAACTCTATTCAAAGAATTATTTATTATTTATTACACAAAACTTAAGTGAAATGCGTTCTTCATAGTTTGGTGCAGCTGATGTATTCGTAGTCAAGGCACCGGCATCTGTAGTAAGTATAATTGCGGCTTTTTTCGCCTTTGTGAATTGACGTTTCTATCATAAATTAGAATAGTATGACTATTTCATTTAGAAAAATATAAATTGATATTAAACACTATATGTTACTAACATAGGTGTATATAGTATGTCAGCACAACAAAAACTACCTATCGTTCTTTTAAAAGAAGGAACATCTGAAACCAAAGGAGATCGTGAAAAAAAACAATATTGTTGCTGCTAAAACTATAGCTGAAATAGTACATTCCAGTCTGGGTCCTAGGGAATGGACAAGATGCTCTTTTCTGTTCAATATAACTACTCCAATATAGAAAGGTTAAGATGTAAATCGTTGATGAGATTCTTTATAAATTCACCTTAACAATTAATGAGACCTGTGAAATAATGTAATCAAATTTACATAATTTTTTGGCTCCTACAATTCCTGTCATCAAGAAAAATGACTCGATGTTCGAAGACCAAATTTTTTATAATGGTGATGATATTTCCATGACTGTCAATTGAAACAAAACTAAACGAAATTATTAGTGAATTAAGAATGATAGATCATCAATAGGATTGTTGTAGTAACTATAAGTGATTGTCTAGTTTATCCAAATTATATTTTTTTATCTTTCCTAGCATAACGAGAACAATTAAATGCCCAAAAGATGTTATTGTTAATACTGATTTACTCTAGTGCGATAAAAAAAATATGCATATGTATATCAAAGCTTTAACAAAAATTGCAAGTAGATACGCTCCAAGTAGAATGCTTTCTTTTGAACTAGTTCATGTTTTTAAGGTGTTTCAGCTCTTAGATAAGAATGAACATGTAAGCAGGACATTGTTATGTCAAGAATTGGCACTTGGTGAAGGTTCTATTAAAACACTTATCAAACATTTGAAAATACAGAACCTAGTAAAATCTACAAATGCTGGAACAACGCTTACTCAAAAAGGAAAGACACTGTCATCAGAACTATCCCAATCAATTCCATCAGAGTCCAATATACCAAAATGTTCGATTGCATTAGGAAAATTCAATTATGCAGTTTTGCTAAAAAGAGTTAGTTTTGCTATTAGGTCAGGAATAGAACAAAGAGATGCTGCAATAAAAATCGGAGCTTTGGGTGCTACGACGTTGTTGTACAAGGACAACAAATTTGTCATGCCAGGTGCCTACAATGACAAGGATTTCTTACAAAGAGAGACATATATTGCTAATTTATTAATTGATAAACTAAATCCAGAAGAGAATGATGTAGTAATAATAGGAAGCGATAATAAAAATTTAAGAATCGCAGAGTTTGCTGCAAAAAATGCCGCCCTTGTTACTATAACAAATCATGAAAATCATAATTAATTTTTCATATAATGCTTAACGGACCAGCACGCCAACAGTTATTTTAAGTTGATGATATATGATATCAATATAGAAAGGAAATCATATAACTATAACTTTCTGGAATTACAATCTATCGATTTATAGGATAACCTTTTCATGTTCAGGTTATACTTTCTTGTGTGTTTGTTTGATAAACCATGGTCTCTGATTGTATTGTATACTTCAAGCTCGAACTCACCAGTTAGAATACAAAATAAATCAAGTGATAGTAGTGATAATGAACCCAACAACATAATATATCTACCTTCCAAAATTAATAAAATGACAATTGAATAATGGATAGAGTTCATCTACCTGTTAAACAGTATATTGATAGTAATCTATGAGAACGACTAAAGTGCAGATAATAAATCAGAGCATATGTAATGGAAAAATAATTCTAGGAAAGATCTGCAGTTGTTATTCTTTCCTTATTCTTTTCTGTATCGATTGTCTTACCAGTTTCACTTGGATTTCTTGTATCATGCAATTTATCATAATTAGGTTCATAGCCTGCACAACATCCATGAGGCGCAATAACATCTGAAACTTTTCCTAATACATCAGGGCCACTGTCTTCTACAAGCATACATTTTCCTCCACTAGAATTTATCCAATAAATACAATTGTAGCAAAAGTATCCTTCATGTAAATTAGAATCAGTAAATTTATCGTATTCTACATAGGATGCTTTAAGTTTACTAAATTTTTTAAATTTTGATAGATTATCTACTGCTCTTACTGCCTCTTTGATTTTATCGGTTATCTTTGACATATCTTTTTTACATTCTACTCTTGCTAATTTTTTGTTTTATGTGAGGAATCATTAGTTACCGAGCCTCCTCTCTGGCTCTTGCTCTTTAAATCAAAATAGGTTTACTGGCCACAGATACTGTAATAAGTTACCATATGCAGGATATATAAATAGCAGCAAATCCGTCTACATATCTGTTAGAATTTGCCGCACTATATATTACTCATAAATTGGAGAGAGCAAGGCATCAGCAAAATCAAAGAATCTTCAGACCGCTACAATTCCTTTAAAGCATCGGTGGAAAAAGTAGGTGGAAAATTAATTGGAGGTTACTATACTTTCGGAGAATATGATGTGATAATAATTATAGAAGCTCCAGATGACGAAACAGTAATGTCGCTGATGCTAAAAGTTGGCTCAGCTGGAAATGTGAGAACCAAAACCCTGAAAGCATTTAGCGCTGAGGAAGGATTCAAGATTATAAAGGATCTTTCATAACCTATCACTTGCAGATTTCTCATGAAAAATTATTGATTCTGTTAGATCAATGATATTCTCAAGTAGATATTTGCTTATGCGGTTATCTATACACTTCCAGGATATAACCAATGTCGCAGCAGACGATTCACAATAGGTAGTGCAAAATAAGTGAGTGAAACAACTAATATTGCAGTATAAATTACAGCATTGCCAAATAGTGGCCATTCTCCTATGAAAGGAGTAAGAACATACCGTGATACAGAGCTAATAGCATATGCAGCTAAGAAGATTACAATTGCCATTTTCCATCTAGGTGGTGGTGATTGGCTAATGGTTTTCAAGTCTGGTAACGTAAACCATGTTTCCAGACCACTGGTTGTCTCATAGTGTCGTGTAGAATAGTTGTATGCTTCTTGTATTAGCTTTTGAGATTCTTCTGAGTTATCCCATCTCTCCATAGCAGATTTATCAATAAAACGGCGGATAATATACCGCAAAGGTGATTTGCTGCCTCCTGGGATGATTATTGTAGTACCGAGATAGCCAGGAGCTTTTCTTTCTGATGCCAAATAACGCCTGATCCAATCGTTGTAATCTTTTTCACGGCCAAGTCTTATCTTCCTACAAATTACCGTTGTAACTCCGTTCTGGTAATCACTTGACAATTTCTGTACTATAAATGGCACGCTATAGTTTGGTATATGCTCTTTGTTTTGTCATTTGCTATTATACGCCATTCTTCTGTAGCATAATAACATAATTTGTCGATATAGTATTACTAAAACTAATCTGTTCAGTTTTTCAACTTTATCTACTAATGAACGGACGAACTGATGGATAAATGCTATAAGATAATAACTCGCGTTAGTTGGACATCCTGACTTCAGTAACTTTTTGCCTGTTCTCATTCACGGCAGCCAAGTACTATTATATCTTGAACTCTGACAAGCGGTTTGCGGCTGCCAACATTATTCCCTTCAACTATCTCCTCCATTCTGACAAAAACACTGTTTCTTCTATCGCTGTAGTTCTTGCAACTAAAAAAGGCATTAAAATCGAAGATAAAAAAACCCAATCTTCAACTATTTCCTATCAACTGTTAACCTCAAGACAATGAAAAAAGGCAACTGCAATTTTTATGGACTATCTCCATTTGACTCCCCGTCTAAATACATTACAACAACACAGGAGGTCAAACCTGATAATAAAATGTGTAGAAAATTTGACACCTCTATCCAAGTAATTAAACATTATTAGCAATATTGTGAAGTATTAATAAAATCAAATTGAATATGATTATATCGTCAGGATCAGTAATAATAGTACTACTGGTGTCAATTGTAGTGATCACAACCATTTCAACCCAAACCTTCATGAATACAGCGTCAGCAGTTGCGACTAACACTAACAATACTTCTTCACCTTCTCATACTATGAATATTCGTTCTAACATCCAGACAGATTTCAATCCAAATGCAACGTATCCAAAAATATCTAAATTTGCATATATCGATCCTTTTGCGCTAGTTATTGGTGACTGCGAAATTGGGAAGCTAGTGCTCGTGGCACCTTTTGCAGTATGTAGAGGTGATGAAGGAATTCCTATTCATGTTGGAGATTATTCTAACATGCAAGATGGTGTAATTTTACATTCTCTTGAAACAACATCCCATGGCAAGAGTCTGGACGATAGAAGATATTCAGCGGAAGGAGTCCTTTTGAAAGCGAATGATACTGGCTTTAAGAATGGTTTTGCCATATATATTGGAGATAAGGTCAGTTTGGCACATGGAGTACAGGTTCATGGACCTGCATATATTGGAAACGACACATTTGTAGGTATGAAGAGCATGATCTTCAATGCGAAAATTGGAAAGAGAGTGGCAATAGGAGTGTCTAGCACTATAACCGATGGTATCACAATCCCTGATAATAAATTTGTACCACCTGGAACTATTATAACTACACAAGCCCAGGCAGATGCATTACCATCTAGAATTGGTAGTCCGTATGAGGCGATAAATAGTGCTGTTCTTCATGTAAATCAAGAGCTTGCAAAAGGATACAATGCTCAAACTATTCAAAGATTAGCTACTGAGATGGAAGATACACTAGAGCAGGAAGAGATGCTTCAAACAGGGAGTTCAACAGGAAATCCAGATGCAGGAGTAGCCGGGGGCCAGTAAGAATTCATCACTCTATGATGCAATAACCTCTTTTTCTTGTGCAGAAAAATTAACTTGTTGGATATTCTTCTCATCTCCCAAAAACATCATTTAATTAAACATTTTCAAGCGGTAAAACTTCAAAGCTAGTCTAAATGCATCAAGTGTGTCGTTATATGAAGTAGATTCTTTATCGAGATCCATCAATATCAACAGATCTACATCTTGCATATTAATGGACTGGTTAGCTTTAAAGTTTTCTGTTCAAAGCATTATTGTTACCGAAAAGATGAAAAAATCTAATGGTTGATAAAACTATTAAGGTTCATATCAAATGACTAGTGACAGCAGTTGGAAGATACAAGCTGGAATTCGAACTATCTACAAAATCTCTCCAAAAAATGAAATCATTTTAAAAGATTAATAGAAAAAGAGAATCAATCACATTTCATGAATAGTTTTTTACAGCATTTTCTTAATTTATTAATTAATAGAATCAAGGTAAATGGGGTACATTAACATGGGCCACATAAATCGCTCCTGGTATTTTTAGCTCAGTCATAGCAAGAGAATCTTGTTTATCTTGAAATTGATGATAGGTCTCAGTATATTGTGAGCCAGAATTAGGCATACTAAATGTAGTCATCCCTGTTTGCCATGGGTCGTTAATGTATACAGTAGTACCATCTGGCGTACCATCTCCGCTCATTCCTGTTACAACGCGGATGTGTGGTCCTGGCTCAGCAGAGGCTACCCACAAAGGTCCATTTTGTTTCAGTAATTGAGCAAAACCTTCTACGGTATAAGATTGAGGTGCTTCAGGAGTTAGGCCCCAGTATTGAAACATAGTCGTATCATTTGACTCTAGTCCATTTACATCATACTGACTCCAATATCCTATACGTTTGGCTATCTCAGACGGATTAATAGATACATGGTCTCTCCAGCCAACAAGCATTGCCGCACCTGCAGCCCAACAGGACATACCTGTTAATTGAGGGACTAAAGGAACATCATACCTAACATCAATAGGCAAACAGCTTGACTTACTGGGATCACAGCCAGTATTGGTAATTATCGTTCCAGAAGAAGGAACAGTATTAGCTTGAGTGCTTTCAGTAGATGCGGTTGAGGATGTCTCAGTTGGAGTTTCAGTTGCATTCTCAGTTGGTGTTGGAGTAGGAGCTTCTGTTGGAGCTGTTGGTTGTTCTGTTAGAGTTTCAGTTGATGCTGTTGAGGGTGTCTCAGTTGGAGTTTCAGTTGGAGTTTCAGTTGCATTCTCAGTTGGTGTTGGAGGTGGACAACTATCTGGTGTATTTGGATCACAGGGAGTAGGAGCTGCTGCTGTAGTTTCAGGTTGTTGGACTTCTTGAGCATATGATTTTTGTATTGTAAACGTTATTCCTCCTATGAACGTGCTAGATAACAAAATTAGTAGCAAAACTTGCTACCGCTTTATTCTGAAACATTCGAACCAGAAAAATTTAGATAGAAGTATTAAATAAAGTTTTGATAACTACTATAAGATGATAATATACATCTATTAGTAAGCAGATCAAGCTTCATAGAGTAGCACTCTTTAGCTAATGATAATGTCTGTATCTTTCTCTTTTGTCTTGCGTATTATGTGCGATATTCCATGCTTCTTTGTTATTGCAGTGAGATCAATAAGACATTTCTCGTATTCTTCTGGTAGTCTTTCGTCAATCTATTATTTTGATATTGTGTTTAGCTTGCTGTCTTAGATATGCAACATCTCTACAAACGAGGATTTGTCTATGCGTAATATCCTTGACATTTCTAATTGATTGTTTTCACATTTGCTTAACAACTCTATCACTTGCCCTACGCCATTTAATTATTTGTTGTTGCTGTATCTTTGTGCTCATTTGTTGATACCTTTACGCTTAACTTTCTAATGTGTTGCATATTCATGCTTAATATGTCTAGCAATTCATCTTCTTCCACTATTACAATATGTATAAGTTAGCTTTATGTATTTTCTATATTCAGTAGTTTAATATCAAAATCAGCTCCTTACGTTCATATTAAAAAAATACTAATGATAAATAAAAAAATTAGGATATAATGAAGCTACCTATCTATCTATGTTTTACAGATGCTAGGTATTTCATTGCATACTAGATGCTGTGTACCATATATCAGTGTGCTACCAAAATGGTTATTTGTCTTTGTTGGGTCAAGCCATATACTAACTGAACTTTCGTCTGTAAACTTTATACTGGTCGGAACATCTTTCACAGGCCCATCCTTCATTGTTACAGTTGATGTACCGTTAAAAGTAGTGGAATTATTTGCAACAACTGGTGTTCCGCTCATTTTAAAATCGGATATAGTATGCTTATGAGGCGCAGTACCATCTGTTTTTATCATATAAAATGCAGCATCAAATATTGGATTTGCTGAATTAATATTGCTCATTTTGTAAGCCCCTCCAGCTATCCAATTTGTTTTGCCGGTGATATCATTTTGTATACTGGTGATACCGCCCAGTATACTACTTTTTGATAGAATTGGACTAGAGGGAGAGGAAGATGATGTCGAATTTTGTGCGTACACAACGATTGGTGCAGCGTTTGATGCAATAATGGTAAGTAATCCTACCATTGCAACACTGACGAATCCTATACTCAACAATTTTGAAGATGACAGTCTATGCTTATCCATAATTACTACCATCTAAATTAGCCCATATTTATAAAGTATACAACTCAATGAATTCAAAGCTTTGGCTTGATCTCTCATATGATATATCTTTTACAGCCGCTAGTCCAACTTGCAATGTTTGTGATATCTCCCTTTGACTGTATCCTTTGCTGCAAAGCTCTTACTTTATCTCTTCTCCATTCTACTTGATTCTGCTGTTCCGTCTCTGAGCTCAAATGTTCCATTTCAACAACAATTGTCTAAGATGTTGTTCTCACAGGCTTGAACAATTTAACCTGCAGAGACAACAAACAGGTCTTCTTGATATTTTGGTAATGTTTCTAGGACTTTTGGCTGTAAACCAAAAATAGATCCTAGGGCTTCATTTGAATACGCTCCCAATGCACCTGAAAGACCGATATCCTCTGGTCTTTCATGGTTAAAAAAAACTGCAAATTGCATGTCTTCACTGTCATTCACGTTTTCTATGTAATGAAAGTAAGCAGGAGGGATAAATACGATTTCTCCTGGTCCAACCTCAAACGTGTCAACGGTGTCTCCTGGGCTGAAGATAGTCATTCGTGCATTTCCGCTTATAACATAGTCCAACTCAGCTGCGTTAGGATGCCAGTGAGGTTCCCGGATTCCTTTAGGTTTAAGGGTTAGAAGGTAACATGCAAGACCATTCAGGATTCCAAAGTTATTGGCATTGCCTAGTGAAACCATACCACCTTTGTTTTGTACCATGGGCGGAAAATCTTTAAGATTAAATTTGTGGTAATTAGGTGATTTCTGATAAGTGGTGGTTGTTGTAGTAGCATCCTCCATCGTGGATCTGAATGTTATAAGTAGATCATGACTAGATTTCTTGAAATTGCTGAAGTACTCTGCTCCAGTACCGAAAGTGGCTCCGAGTACTTTGTCAGGTATTGAACTAGTAGATCCAGAGATCCCGATATCCTCTGGTTTCTCGTGGTTAAATGCAATAGCAAATTTAGTTTCACTATCGCCGAAATTCTCTATGTGATGAAGATAGCCTTTAGGAACAAATACAATTTCACCTCTATCAACAGTAAAGGTATCGTGTCCAGATCCAGGACTGAAGATAGTCATAAGAGCCCTACCTGATAAACAGTAGCTGAGTTCATCAGCATTTGGATGCCAGTGTGGTTCTCTGACACCCCCACTGTTTAGTCGTAGAGAATACAACGCCATCCCATTCAGTACAGAAAAATTATCTTTGTTAGCCATGGCTCTGGTGCCTCCATCGAGAATAGCCTGTGGCTTAATAGATTCAAGGTTAAAAGTATGAATTGAACTCATTTCAAATTCTTTTCATTAGAATATGATGGTCTATTTGAAGATTATTGCAAGGATATACTAAACAAGCAACGCGAAGTGGCATATTGCAATTCTATGAGCACCGATATAATAGTTATACTATTAAAAGACAATTCATAAGTGCTGTATATTCTCTTTGGAGAGTGGATCGATTTCATTTATTTACGCCTACCTACCTGCGAAAAGACGTAGATGTTTGCGACAGTCGAGATAATGAGCGGAACAATTGGCGTAAGTGGCGAAGCAGATGTAAGCCCAACAGCGATAGCACCTAGTGCATAAAGGACCGGTAGTAAGAATGTCCATCTCCACTCGCCTCCATGCTCCACACCAACAATGCCTTTACCTATACGCCGCCCTAAGACGATTACAACTCCAGTCATTGCATTAGCGACTACACCTGGAAACTCAAATGCTACCACGATTGCTCCCTGGATTCCCATTCCAAATGCAGCCAAGCCTAAGAGGATGATTGGCATTACATTTTGCCGAGTCAGGTTGTTATTTGTGAACCACAAGCTGACGAAGGCAAGTAAGAAGATCCACTGCAATAGGAGTGTGAGCATAATTATTTTACGCCAGTGCCTTGCAGTTCGCCGTAGCGGCGTTCGATGAATAATTGATGCTCCGATCATTACACCCGCGAAGTTTATTAAGAGCGCTACTACAGCGTGTGTCAGTAATTCTGTGTTTGCTTGAGCAAGCGCAAGACCAATGAATAGAACGTTACCTGTCATAAATGATGCAAAAGTTTTGCCGAGAAAGAGATAAGCCACCAAGTCAATCCATCCAGCATTCAACGTCAAGAGCAAGATGAGAACGGAAATATGTGCGCTTTCGTTTGGCGTGCGAGCCAGTTCCTGAAGCGTCAGCTCCTCTGTACTAGTATTATTTAGTGATTCTCTGTTATCTTTCTTTATTTTCATACACGTAGATAGACCAACGTTTAATTAAGGAATTGCCATTAAGCGGCTTTCATTAATAGCACTGCCCATGTGTTCTGTACAATTTGTAGGACATTATTAGTAACATTAAGGGATCTAACGGATTGACCAAAATACATAAAATTCAGTCCTCCAATCAGAATATAATACCAATAAGCGATTTATTACCATTTTGTGAATAGATTGGAATTGCTACTACCACATGTAGTTTGCCAGTAGGAACATTAGTAATGACGTTACTCTGTTATCATAGCGGGTTCGGTGGGATTAGTGCCTATAACAGTGCTAAAAGTAGGTTCCTAGTATATCAGAACAGTATTAAGCTTTAAAGGTTTTCTTCCTAGAGGAAGATTAAAATGTCAATCTCCTGAAAACACGGGAATGGTAGATTTCTTTCTTGGAACAGTCATCATCTCATAATGAGTTAATCGTAGATCAATTTACAAAACAAGCAATTCCTTTTGCTAATATGCTTGCTCATTCAGATGAGTATGCGTTAAAACTATTATTTGCGTTAAGTGAGGCTAATAAAAAGGATATAGTTTTAGATGTTGCTTGTGGTCCAGGACTACTAGCCTGCGAATTTGCTAAGATGACGGCACAAGTAACAGGAATTGATCTGACACCAGCAATGATAGAACAGGCTAAATTACTTCAACAAGAAAAAGGACTAAACAACATAACATGGGACCTGGGAGATGTAACTTATTTACCATATAATGATGCATCATTTTCTTTAGTTATTACCAGATATAGCTTCCATCATCTAATTGATCCATCTTCAGTATTAAGTGAAATGAAACGTGTATGTATTAATGGTGGAAAGATTGCTATAGTAGATGTTACGCCATCAGATGATAAAGTTGATGCTTATAACTATGTAGAAAAACTTCGCGATCCGTCTCATGTAAGAGCATTGCCATTTGCCGAACTACAGAGTATGATGGAGAGAGTAGGTTTAGTCAATCAGAAAGTTGGATTCTACAGACTAGATGTGGAACTAGAAAAGATACTACAGGCATCATTTCCAAAATCACAAGATGTAAATAAGATTCGCCAATTGTTTGCAGAAGATGTAAATAATAATACATTGGGTGTAGGAAGTTATTACAAAGAGAACATGATTCATTTTGTATTCCCTGTCACAATAATCGTAGGACAGAAATAGTCTCAAACTTCAAAAATAAAGCAACGTTATACAATATTTCTCGGGTTCGGTGGTATCCGTTGTGCTAGCACTTCTAAAATAGAATTCCAATTCCATTTAACGTACTGATTAGCTTTAAAGTTTTCTATTTCAAGTAACAAGTAATCGAATTAAATTTAGGAAAAAATAAGACTAACAGATTAATACATAGCTATGACTGTTGCATATCTATGTTGATATTTTTTGCGATGTATGTAATAGTTCTACGATAGTAAGCAGGATCTGAACACTGAATGGCATTCTTCTCGTATAGTATAATGTGGTTGGTATTAGAATTTCAATTTTGATTATTACTATTAGCAGTTAGATAGAAGAAATTGTTGGTTCCATCATATCCAAGGTTTGACATGGTAATCACCTTGAAGTTATTATCATGTAGGTATTTCATCTCTTGTTCAAAAAGGTCTGAGTTAGTATCGTAAGGTTCATTTATGTAGTCCAAGTTTTGTAATGTAATGTCATGGTAGGTAATTATGGGAATAGCATTTATTGTTCGGCCTTTATTGTAATTGTTTTGACTGTTTACAACATCTACGAATTTCTGAAACATTTGAGTATCATCATAAATTAAACCGTCTTGATTGTGTTGATGGGCCCATGATTTAATAGAGTATCTGTTTGCAAATGTTAACTTGCCATCATCAGTGAAGGTTCTACAATCATTCTGCTGGTGATGACCTTCAAAT
>JAICSL010000362.1 GCA_025936955.1 Nitrososphaeraceae archaeon | reverse complement strand
GGAAGATTAGATGATCCTCATAATACAATATTCTTGTATAATTCACTTTTACTTATTGACAACATAAAAGTCGTAAATTGTAATTTTCCTGACTTTCTTTTTACTATAATACTCGATCATCGCATAAAATGCTGGAAATGTTTCGACTAGTCCGATCACAGGAGACAGTATGAGGGTTTGTAAATGCAAAATGATTCTTTTCAACAAACTAATTTTTGTATATCGTAGATTTAGAAATAATCCAATCTGATATGATGATAGCCATACGATAGAAGTAAATAACAAAAGTGAACTGATTCCAACATTAAGCGGATTAATATGAGTTAACGAGTATACTAATGCCTCAGTAGAAAAATTATTCAACAATTTTACGCACATAGACGTTACTTCTATTCCAATTCTATAATCAATATTATTTATGGATGATATTGATAGTATGGTGGGTAGATGAGTATAGACAAAAAGAATGGTAGACGACACGGCCGATGCAAAGCCCAAAAAAAATGTTACTGATTTAGTCATGATTTTTAGACGATGCATTAGCGGAAAGGTGTCTAGATTTTGCAAACTTCCTATGACCCATCTGCGTCTCTGCATAAAGTGGTCTTTGATATTCAGCGGCGGTTGTTCAAGAAGAATTCCTCCATGCCATCCCATTGATTTTGGACCATACTTCTCGTAAACCTTATAACCAAACATTTGATCCTCTGCGAGGAGGGGTCCAAAATTCCAACCAATACTGTCTTCTATATCTGATCTGACTAGCAAATTACTTCCATGCATATGCAGTGGAGGAGGCTTTGTCATCTGAGATACACAATCGTAACATGTAAAAGGTCTCACAGATTCAGCGAGTGCAGTTATACGATTTGCAGATTCAAACTTTAATGGATAAAAAATTGGACCTTCTGATGCCAGAGCATTGCCATTCCTAATAAATTTTAGAAGAGAAAGAATAGTCTGACTGGTAACATAACTTTCATCATCCATATGAAATATCCAGTATTTTGAGGTGTTTTTACTATTTTTGCGCCTAAATTCTACTGCATATTGTAAAGCACGCCCTTTCTTGATTGCAGATGCAGTGAATTTTTTGTCTACTACTATTACTTCACATTGGTTACCATTAAGCGTAGAAATATCTTCCAGGTCCTCGGTGACAACAGCAATTTGGTAATTATTGTAGTTCACTTTAAGTGAGGAATCTAGTATTGAATTTATTCCTCGTTTTACAACTGATGTCTTCGTTGCAGAACGAGTGGTAATTTGAAAGATTATTACAGGATCATTATGCACCCGAATAAGATCCTTTTCTACAAAAATATTTCTATTCTGAATAAATCTTATGACAGCCAGTATGGCAAAGGGAATATATGAAAGCCAAAAGAACGTAATAATGATCATAATAATACTGTTCAAAAAGGACATTCCTAATACTAATGAGGATCATTTTAGCGTTCTTATAATACTTTCGAAGATTCCAAAATAGTAGAAAACTTAAGCACTTGTAAACATTATTGCTGATTTAGATTTCCTTAACATTCCTACCAACAAAATATGATTTTCTAATTTCTAGAAAAACTAGGGATAATAAAAAGACTCAATCGTTTTTGTTTATATGGACACCACGGAACATCAGACGCATTCAGAGAGCAAACTAGGCACTGATACAGCATACTGCGATCAATGTAATAGCGATACTATAATCTTTGACATGGTTTCTAGCGAGTTCGTATGTAGTTCATGTGGTTGCGTTGCAAACGACAAATTCAATGGTGAACATGGTAATGTGTACTCTACTCAGTCAGAATATAGCGATAGATCCAGAACAGGCATGCCTGAATCGTTAGCTATTCATCATAAAGGTCTATCCACATTAATCGGAATGGGTGATACTGATGCAAGGGGTAAAGCTCTAGAACCTGCACAAAAAATGAAAATGCAGAGATTGAGAACTTGGAATAATAGATCTCAATTAAATGATTCAATATCTCGTAACTTGGAGAAGGCGCTTAAATTTCTCAATAACTTCGGAGATAAACTTTATCTTAGTCATGCGGTAATTGAAAGTGCTGCTTATATTTATAGAAAGGCGGCAATAAAGAAACTTGCAAAGGGAAGATC
>JAICSL010000258.1 GCA_025936955.1 Nitrososphaeraceae archaeon | reverse complement strand
GTACTTGAAAGGTATAATATCGATATCAGTGTTGCTAGCATTTCTTTCAATCTTTAGCGATAATCCTGAAATAAATGTAAGATAAGATAATGCAAAGTAAAATAAGATAAGACAAAATAAGCTTAAACTGGCAATTTATGCTCAACTTATTGTTCAAAAGACAGGCATTATTTCTGTATAATTACTTTATAGACATAAAAAATAATTATTTCAATTAATCGATCCCAATTATATGAAACGATCGAAGCCTTTCGAACCAGCTAAAACTCACTATTTTAATATATGTATCCTTATAACATTATAAAATATCGCTCATTTAATTTTCTGATTCGATTATCTGCTTTATTCTTATACCAAGTAATCCATCTTCTTTATATAATTCTCCTATAGCTTTGAATTCTGAGCCTTTTTTCAATAGCTCTCTAGGTCCTTCATAATCATAATGGTTTAGCCTAGCATGCCAACTACCATCAATAGTTACTATGGCTTTGCCTTGTACGATTTTTTCAACATATATAACATGTACTTTACCTGCGACTTGTTTCAAGGAATTGGCCGCTGCTACTCTACTATCATCCAACCATTCTACAATCTTTAGTTTTTCCAGTTTCTTCAACGCTTCAATCAATACTGCATATTCAAATCCAAGCACATCAGAAAGTGTTTCTACCTCCATACCCTGCTTTCCAGCCTTAGCAAGCTCAATAGCAATCAGTCTTGCTGATCTATCTATTTGTCTTCTGAATTTACCAGCTAACAGATCGGCTTGACGTGATAGCGAGATCTGTTTACTATCTTTATATAATTGATCTAATCGAGTACTGCCCTCGGTATTAGATACTATGCTTTTCTTTAGATCTAACTCAAATCTCTTGTATAATTTGTTGTCTAGCTTACTTTTTCTATTCTCAATAAGAGATAACTGTTCTTTAGTCATTGGATTTGTTGCCATGGATGTTCTTCCAATAGGTTTCAAAGTAGTATTGATCCTACTCAACAGATGCTGCATTTTCTCGATACGTCTACTGCTGGCATAAAGATACCGCATATCAACTGTGTCGTTAGCTGCAAATATAATTACTGAACCAGCTGATTTCCGTCCTGTTCTACCTCTTCTTTGAATATACCTTATTTCGCTAGCAATAGGTTCATAGAATACGACTAGGCCTACGTCAGGGATGTCTAGCCCTTCTTCAGCTATAGATGTAGCTACCAATACATTAAACTCGCCAGTTCTAAAAGATTCAAGAACAGTTGCCTGTTCATCCTGCTTCATTCCAACGTCATCCAATCTCTTAGATTGGCCTACAAATCTTGATGATAAAATATTGTTTTTTGCTAGCACTTCAACTATATGTCTTGCTGTATCTCTATACTGTGTAAAAATAAGAACTTTTGAATTTGAATTTGAATTTGAATCGTTTTGTTTTTCATCATCAAAAGAATGATTATTATATTTCTTGACTAGTTCTACAAGACGCTCGATCTTTGGATGTTCTTTTATCATATTCTCCAATAATGTATTGATCTCCATAATTCTGGGATCCTTGAGAAGTAACGCATGTGTATTACTTTCCTCTCCATCTATCCTATCTAGAAACGATTTCAACGAATATGACCCTTGACTCTCTATTAATTCAAGGCAAAACATCAATGTGAGAGCTGATGATTGATTCATAAGAGCAATATATAATGGCCCTCTTTGTTCCTCCATAGTAAGCTCTAGTGAATATCGAAGATCTTCACCAGCTTCTATTAAATCCCTCTTGAAGATCCACTCAATCCCTCTTTTTCTTATTATCCCTTTTTGTATAAGCCATCTTAATCTTTCATCAAGCATAGATCTAAGTGTTGATGCAATATACCGATAGTCTTCGGGTAAGTCGAACCATTCCCATTTAACATCTATCGGATTAATGTATGGTTTTACATCCGGGTCCTCTTCACTTCTGTACTCTACCTTTTCAATGTAGAGGTTATTGCATAAGTCCTGCACTCTTTTCCTTTCTGATCCAGGACTCGCAGTCATTGCAAGTATTACAGGGCAAGGCGACTGATTGACATATTCTTTTGCTATAAATGTATAAGCGTAATCTTTGATTGCCCTATGTGCTTCATCAAAAATTACTAAACTAAAATCTTTTAAATTCAATCTACTTTCCTCTAGGTCATTTTTTACAACTTCAGGCGTGGCAAAGACAAGTCTAATGTCTGTCTTATCCCATATCATCCTTCGAACTCCTGGTTGAATCTTTCCTGTAACATATGATATCTGTTCTTCCAATATTTTTAAAACCAAAGAAAATGACTTCATATGCTGCAATACCAGGGGTCTTGTCGGCGCCATAATCAAAATTCGTTTATCTCTGTAATTGAAAAGCATGTTTGCACATACAAGCAAAGATATCACTGTTTTGCCCAGTGCAGTGGGAAGAATCACCAGTGTGTTTTTACAATTTGCAGATTCTGCAATAGCTTTTTGATATAGCCTAAACTCTACAGATCTAGTCCATAGAAGTGGATGCTCTATATAGGCTACGGATTCTTTAGACGGAGCAGAGATCACAACATTATTGATAAGTATCATCAGAATATAAAGCAGTATCTCAATATTCTCTGCATTATTTAGATCTCAAGTCATATTGGCTATACTGGTAGAGTAATGACTGAGTTTTATGAATTGTAACCAGATAGTCAGAGCACAACATCTCTCTAACGACAGAATCCAAAGCTATTAAGATGTCTTTAAGATATAAGAGTCATATTATCTTGAATGTTGGAAGTTTTGTAGAATGTACTTGTTATTGTCGCCAAATGAGCTCATTGATAGTAACATTATACTTAGAAATAACGAAGAACAATACAAAAGATTTGAACAGATATGAATAAACATTAGACATGAAATGATACCTCTTCAATTACTTAGAGTCAAGATAACAAAAAAGGGTAAAAACATCGTTCCAGTATTTTGTACAAGTAATGATAATGATAATGATAACAATTTTGTTGGCTTACAAGTGGCTGCAAAAATAATTGAAGAATTTGAAGAATCATACAAAAGGAAGGAAAAAAGAGCTTTACTTGAAGAAAGAGTTTTCTCATTAGAATCTCATTCTGACTATAAACTTGTTAGAGGATTTTTCACTCTGCTTGAGAGAAGATGCATATTTAGCACTAAAACGACTAGTCAATCAACACGAAAAATTACCAATACTAAGGATACAAGCACAAGT
>JAICSL010000203.1 GCA_025936955.1 Nitrososphaeraceae archaeon | reverse complement strand
TTTGCTTATCAAAACAAACAAAAAAACTGACAAATTATACCATTATAAATAACATTAATCTATTATATCGAATAGATGTGCGTATATGTATGTCAGAAAAATATAATATTTTAGATGGTTATGCTACTGCTTCTGGGACTAAAAGATATCTAGATTACTCAGTTAAGAGAGGAATCACACCCGCTCATTTTCGAGTTGTTGAGGGACTATACCTATCAAGTCTGGGAATGGGAACTTATCTTGGAGAACCTTCTCAGGAAGACGACAAGGCTGTTGAAAAAGCTGTTTATGATTCTATCAAGTCTGGTGCTATTAATGTTTTAGATACGGCTATTAACTATCGTGCCATGAAGGCAGAAAAAAGTATTGGTAGAGCACTGGCTAACTTGATCAATGATAACATAATTTCTCGAGATCAGGTCTTTATCTGTACTAAGAACGGATACATTACAAATGATGCAGATTATCCTTCAATAGACATTATGGAGTATATGCAAAAAATGTATATATCAACTGACATAATAAAAGCTAAAGACATAAGTTCTGGATATAATGTTATGAATCCAAATTATATCTCGCGGTGCATTGACAAATCTCTTTTGAATATGAAATTAGGATGTATTGATCTGGTATATATTCATAATTCTTTTGAGAGCTGGTATGAGGACGTTAGCAGAGAAGAATATATGAAAATGCTTGCGAAGGTTTTTGAAGTTTATGAGAAATATAGATCAAGTGATGAAATCAGATATTATGGTATGGCTACATGGACGTGTTTTAGAGTGGACGCTAACCACAAAGAATATCTGTCTCTAGAAGAAGTAGTCAAAACTGCACAATCGGTGGGAGGAGATAAACACGGCTTTCGCTTTATTCAGATCCCCTTTAATTTAGCTTATAGCGAACCACTTTTATTAAAAAACCAATCTGTTGGACTTGAGAAAAATTTGTCCATACTAGAAGCAGCGGACAGACTAAAGGTTAAAATATTTACAAGTATCCCTTTGTTCCAACGTAGACTGCTTAAAGCTCAAATTCCTGATTATGCTGGGATCAGGGATCCGATAACAAAGCTACTGCAGATTATACGCTCCAGTCCATCGGTTGTTGCTCCATTGATAGGTCATAAAAAAACTGAACATGTTATGGAAAACATACGTGTAGCCTCTATTCCACCACTAAATGAGTTAGAATTTAACGATGCAATTCAAATTTTATTAAATAAAAGTAAATAGATATTTAATTTGCCTGGAACTAATTTCCGTTATTCTTAGGCTATTCTTGAGATACGATGAAAGACAATAATACAAAAATTTGAATCGCAATTAATTCACAATTATTTATAGTTTTCTCACCATGATTTCTTATTATATTCATACGCTCTCTCGATCAAGTTTTGAAACTCGATAAAATGAAGTCATACTATAGTACAATTATTAAAATTCATCAAAACTGAATATATATGAGTAAAGAAAATCATATTTATTATGCAGGATATAGAGATTTTTTCTTCAACTTATCGGAATTCTACAAACAGATATGGTAAGAAAGATGAATTTTCAAATATCGGGAAAAAAATTAAGGATGGAGAATTAAAAATAGCAGTATATGGGTTAGGACATGTTGGCTCACCTATTGCTGCAGTTTGGCTTAGAGCGGGAGCGCATGTAATAGTTACTGACAAATCTTCACTGGTGCTAGAGAATGCAAAAAAGGGCAGAACTCATGTACCTGAGCCGGGGGTAAATGAGGCATTTAAAAAAGGTCTTGATGAAAATCGATTTGAAGTATACGAAGACCCAGTAAAGGCCTCAAGAGACTCTTTTTTTAAAATGATTTGTGTACCAGTCTTGACGGATCAGACCATACCTATTAATCGTTATCGATCATCCGATTCCCATACAAGAAACTCTGCAGATTTGACCGCGGTGACAGAGGTGACTAAAGCCATCAGTAAAGGACTAAAAAAAGGTGATGTAGTTGCTCTTAACCCCTCTGTCCCTCCAGGTACTACTGAAGAAATCGTACTTCCTATTATAGAACAAACGGCAGGATGCATGGATAATAATATAGTACTAAAGAATGGTAACAAAAAAAAAGTATCCAAAAAAAAATTTCAAGTTGAAAAGGATTTTTACTTGCTTTATAGTCCTGAGAGAATCTTTGAAGGAAGAGCAATTGAAGATATAGAACAGAGATATCCAGCTATACTATCCGGTGTCGGCCCTAGGAGTCTCGATATTGGTTCACAATTATATTCTTTAGTATTTAGAAAAGGAGTGATAAAAATGAGTAGCATACAGTCCGCAGAAGCTGAAAAATTATTCGAGGGAATATATCGTGATGTAAATATCGCTCTTGCAAATGAGCTAGCAAAGTTCTGTGAAAAAAAAGGGATTAACTTTTGGGAGACTCGTGCTGCAGCAAATTCTCAGCCCTATTGTCACATCCACAAGCCAGGAGTGGGTGTTGGAGGGGCTTGCATTCCGATATATCCTCGGTTCATAATCGATATTGCAGAGAAGATAAAGATGAATTGTGATATAACGAGATTGGGCAGGATTACAAATGAATCGATGCCCGCTTACTGTGTGAAACAGGCGGTACAATTGTTAGATGAGAAGAACAGAAAGCAAAATACCAAAAGGACATGTGTGATGGAAACGAATCATCCTGCAAAGGGAGCCATTATTACATTGCTTGGAATTGCATTTAGAGGTGGAGTTTCAGATACTAGACTTTCACCTACGTACATGGTTGTCGATGAGTTTAAGAAACTGAAGGTAAGCGAAATTCGTATACATGACCCACTGGTAAAAGATGATCCCAATCTATCAGGATTGGGACTAAAATATGGTGGGCCAAAAGTGAAAAACACGGAAAAGAATACTAAAGTTGTAATAACGCTTACACAACGTCTCGATCAAGCTATAACTGGAGCAGACTTGATCATGCTAATAACAGACCATCCTCAATATGAAAACTTAAAGCCAAGAGATCTACATGGAGTACCATTTTATGATGGCAGAGGTTTGTTAGATATTTCTAGGTTTGTAAATTATAATTCTTTTAGTTCTATTGGAGTAGGAAAGGGTATAGGCAACATATAAATTGTATTAGCTTAAATCTGTTGTTCTAAAAAAGTATTTATCAAATTATATTTGTCGGAAATTTAATTTCAGTAATCAGACCAGAACAATTCTAAGGTATTTATAAAGACGCGGCTATAGGTGTACAACATTACTTCCAAACGCTTTATAACTTTTAATCACTTTTTTGTCGAGTTAACACTCTTACCTTCAAAGCATCGATCATATTTTTGTATTCTAATATGTTCTTTTTAATTTCTTCTGATTATGAGTTGTAACAAACCTCAAGCTTTAGTTGCATATCACAGAAGAATAATATGACTTTGAGATTCACTAGCTTAGATTGGTCGGTATTATAGCTAATCGAGGTCTACTAGAAAAATATCATGCTGGTTCTAAGTCATTGAATATTACACTCTCTGCCTTAGAATACGCAATCCAGTCAGTAGATCCAAAAATTCTTGTTAAAAAATCTTTCGGGTTAGTGGATTCGACATTAATAGTAACTGATATTAATTACAAGAAGATAAAAGTTCCGCTAGAAAAGATAAATTCTATTTATGTGGTGGGAGCAGGTAAGGCTGCAGCGAAAATGACAGAGGGGGTCTGTGACCAATTAAAGGAAAGAGTTTCCAGTGGTGTAATCAATGTGCCATATGATAACAAAACTCGTATAGATGAGAGAATTTCTATAAATAGAGCAGGACATCCCATCCCCAACGCTGACGGGCTGAAAGGTACATTAAAAATAGTCGAAACCCTAGAAAAAGCTAATGAATCGGATCTTATCGTTGTATTGATTTCAGGTGGATGTTCGGCTCTAATGCCGCTTCCAGCTAATGGTATCAGTTTATCGCAAAAACAACGTATTACTAATCATCTCCTAACGTCAGGCGCCTCAATTCATGAAATTAACATTGTTCGTAAACATCTCTCTCGTATCAAAGGTGGACAACTATTAAGATTTGTAAAAAACGGATGTACTGTTATTTCTTTAATTTTATCTGATGTCATAGGAGACAACATGAATACAATTGCATCAGGGCCGACTTTTCCTGATGACTCAACATTTCAAGACGTTGCAGCTATATTAAAAAAATTTAAACTATGGAATGATATAGGAAAGATCTCTCCCATCGTGAATCACGTCAAGTAGGGTA
>JAICSL010000158.1 GCA_025936955.1 Nitrososphaeraceae archaeon | reverse complement strand
TATTGCTAACGTTACTGGTGATCGTTTTAAAAAAATCTCGAATCTACAAAAGTGTCAATCTTAGTGCTAAAATAGGCATTATGAGTAATAAGGAAATCAACATTCATAAATAGGTAAAATCAAATTGAGTTTAAGCAATTTCACACAGTTAAGCAATTTTACTTAATCAACAAAAATGAAACAGCAAATTATATTTGTATATCTATTTACATTGGTAACGAAATACAGACAATGTTGATTCAAGTTCGTTAACCCTGTATCTTACGTCATCTTGATGCTACTGAATGCTAGTAAAGGCAAAAACCAAGCAATCGCGGTCGGGATCATGATGTTATAGAATTTGAATTTCAAACTACTTCCTAATCCCAGGCTTAGAATAGGAAGCAGTGTAAATCCTACCTAATCTTAATTGTTATTACTAAATAGAAAAAGTGTAATCGCTATATTACCTTAAAATCATTCATTTGTAACGTTCAATTGCTTTTACCTCATCTAATTACGACGGAATTTATATTAAGTTATTCTATGAATCTAAGGAAATATTCGATACTGACCATTGTCCCATATAATGTGTAAAATACCATATGTTTGTATACTACATGAGTAGAAACATGATATAGATGTAGATATTGAAATGCACCAATTTATCATCAAAGATTATGTTCCACTTTCTAATTCACTCGAAACTCCATTTTTTACAGTCCAAACAAAAGAGGCTGACATTGTAGCAGGTTACAAAAAAATTGCCAAACTGGAAAGACATTTCAGTGATGAACAAATCCTTATACTAAATGGAAACGATGTAAATAAAATCAAAGATCGTATTTTAACGATTGCCTTCCTTGATATCAATAAATTCTCTGAATTATCAGAAATACTTAAGGGAAATGAGAATCTACTGGTAGAATTTTTACAGGAATATTATCGGACGTCAACAGAGATAATTTTTAAATTTAATGGTTTACTGGACAAGTTCTCTGGAGATTGCACAATGGCTATTTTTGGCGTCTTGAGTAAAGATAAAACGGGGACAGAGGGTGCCATTTGTTCAGTAGCCGCAGTTGTAGAATTGATGAAATTCTTCAAAGAACTTGTGATGAAGTGGACAAAAATATGGAAGAAATATGTGCCGCATAATACAAACATCAGTTTAAGATGTGGGATCAATACTGGTAAAGTAACATTTGGAAATATTGGGACAGAGAAAACTGATCAATTGACAGCAATCGGAACAAATGTGAATATCGCCAGTAGATTAGAATCTAGAGCAAAACCTGGTAAGATTTTGATCTCTGCTACTACAAAAGAGAGAGTTGAAAGTCAGTATCGACTAAGACCAGTTGGCACTTTATATAATCTGAAAAATATTGTAGGTGAATTTGAAAGCTTTGAAGTAGAATGGGAGAAGTAATTCGTATAATGAATTAATCAAGCAGGCTAATTGATGTTTTTGGTGGTAGATATGAATCGACCATATGCACCAAAGAGACAGAATAATAACGATCTAGGTGAAAATCCATTTATTCATACGACATTAAAAATTAATATAATTTTATCCTGGTTGAGACTTTCCAATATGTAAACATAAATATGATGTTCCTTTGGCCTTACTTTAAATTAGTAAGAAACACTATGACAAAAAAGAACGAGTTGATAATTTTAAATTGTTTTAAAACAGAGGATATTTCAACTTGTGTTTCCCTGATAAAAAAAGGGGCTGTCGTTGTCTTTCCCACTGATACTACCTACGGGATCGGATGTGATCCATATAATATTGACTCAGTTCAAAGGATCTTTGAGATAAAGCATCGGGATACTAGTAATCCTCTTCCAGTGTTAGCATATAGTTATGAGGATGTGGAAAGAATGGTATTGATAAATAATATTGGCAGGACACTTGCTAAGGCGTTTTGGCCAGGGGGCTTAACTATTGTTGCCCCAATCAGAGATGAAAATATTCCTATGTTAGTATCTGCTAATAAAAATAATATAGGAATAAGGATTCCACAGAATAGATGTATTCTTTCAGTACTAAGTCATTGTAAATATCTAGTAGGGACTAGTGCGAATATATCGAGTCAAAGTGCATGCACTAATCCTTCTGAAGTTTTGAAATCATCAATGCACGGATATGATGTATTGTTGAATGGTGGACAAGTGGAGAAAGGCGTCCCTTCGACAATTGTCGAATTACTAGAATCAACTTTCAAGATAATAAGAGAAGGCGCTATATCATCGAATGAAATTCGTAAACTCCTCGGACACAATTCTGAATCAAACTAATGCACTTCAATCTAATTGTATCTACGTTTAGAAACGCAGAAAATAATGCAAAAGGTGAAATTTTTCATCTTCTTGATAGGCTTGGTGATTCTAAATCAAAATCAAAATCTGTTATGAGCGGTCTGATAGTTGTAAATACCAGCCTAAATGTTTTTGATCTCATAGATCAATTAAGAGAATTAGTAATAGATGAACCATGGGAAATTCATTATATATTAAGACTGTTACCCATTGAAATTGTAATCCCTACTAGGTTAGAACAACTAAGCATTGAGATTTCTAAACTTTGTACAAAAATGAAGCAAAAAGATACCTACAGGATTACAGTAGAGAAGAGACAAAATAACCTAAGTTCTCGGGAGATAATATCAGCAATTGCAAAAGAAATAAAGAATAAAGTAGATCTCCAAAACCCTGACTGGACTATTTTGGTAGAAACAATTGGACAATATACGGGGATCTCAATTCTGCGACAACACCAGATTTTCAGTTCCATAGTAGAAAAACGAGATAGGCTCACCTTTTGATGATTAAAGCTGCTTTTTCGATCAGATATTTAAAGAATCCTTCATCGCTAAATATCTGACAGTTAGTAAATCCTATATTATCAGAGATTATTTTCCTTTTTGTCTTATTAGGTGATAAAACATCATTGTTTATGCATATGGACAGATCTTGTATTTGATTTGCTAATTTCAATAAACCACTTTGATGATTCGAAAACATAACGAAACAACCAGGTTTACCAGTTCTAATCATTGCTTTTTCTAGGGCTACTGTTACCTGATCGGTACATAACAGTCTGAGGAGGAGGTCTGTTTCGACTCTTTTAGTAAATATTATCTTTCTTCTTTTATATTCCAAAGTTATCTTTAAAACCTCGAGAATATGTTCAATACCATAAATATAATTAGCATCTACTGCTTGTAACAAAACTCTGTTAGATACCATACGTAGAGAATCGATCAGCTGTCTCACATCCATTGAGTTAGAAAGTTGAATACTTACAATCGAAACGAAAGTATGTCCTAATTTATAATTACTATTGTTAATATTCAAGATTGAACCCTTTTTTAATGCTAAGACGTGGAGCGTATAGTCCTGGCATACATATTATTAATGGAAGATAAATTAGATGACCCGTTGGCCAGAGAAGAGCTACCATTTTTCTGGTCAGCGAACAGAGAATATTTAACGTAAAATAGACAACCCCTCTAGGCTATTTGATTTTCTTTGAATTGACAAAAACTCTTTTCTGCAACAACAGATATAACTGAGATATAAACACAACGTATTGCCCAACTACAGAAGAGTATTCGGACATCTCAATTAATTTTATCTTGAACCTCCGTGGACGATTGTGACAACTGTGACTACGTCCCCCGTCTTTACTTTGGTTTTGTATCCATTCAGTACTGAAGAATCTACACCATTTATTGCTATCAAAATATTCTTTGGATCTAATATACTGGGCTTAACAGCATTATTCTGAAGATAAACTAAAATTTCTGACAGAGAAGAAATTTGCTGTTCGAGTATGACCATTGACTTGCCTATTGCTTTTTTTGCTCCTCCAAGGAGCTCTATGGCAATCAATCCCAGCGTGATAACTCTGAGCTATGATTCCTCATCTTCAGAGGCAATAATAGAATCATTTTCGGAAGATTGTTTGTGTATATAGGAGGTTATATATCCAGCTATTTTGTTCCTTAATATTTTGGATCTAACTATGGATATGCTACTCATTACCTTTTTGTTATCATCAAAGTTAGTCCCAAACTTTTCTTGATATTTTTCCAAAATCTCGGAGGAAATACGCTTCACTCGATCCATTCATCAGAGAAGGGAAGAGAGGATATTTTATCTTTGTTATTGTAAAATAGGTTGTTAATTCTATAACGATAATAGGCATATTGTTTATATGATGTTATCCCATTGTTGAAGAATAGATGTGTTATGTAGGTGTCTAAAGAAATAATCTATCGTTTAATACTTATGCCACGTCTTAGTATCACATTTGTCATTAATTACTGAGAATCGCTTGATTTTCCATTCTAAACGTATTTTCTGTGTAAGGTTATGATTCCTAAACATTCTCATAGCTAGGTTCAACGGCAATTTATGTTGATTCTGAACGAGATATTATAGGTGTTGGCCCTTTTGTAGATCACAAAAAAGACCTTTTGGCTGTCTAGTTTTACTCAGAGGTAACTGATTTTTTATAGTTTCCTTTTTAAATAAAGCTCTGAATTTGTTTGAAGTAGCCTGACTGTTTCGTGATAGGATAATCCTATAACATTAGCAACGGAATTTACAACACTTATCAAAAAAGAACTTGACATAGCGGGGAGATATTCAAAGCATCTTGGATATCTTACAGGTCCATCAGTTTCGACAAGGAATTTATCTGAGAGAGTATTCTTCAATAGTGTTTTTTTATCAGGTGCAAAAAGTATAGACGGTCCATAAGAAACAAATAACCCCATATCCATGGCCTTGTTTAATTGTTTTTTACTTCCGGAGAACCAATGTAAAAGTACGCTACCAAGATTGTAATTCTTCAATATTTCTAATACGTCATCCAAAGCTCTCCTAGAATGGATTGATAAAGGTTTTTTGGTTTTCTCCGCAAGATTTAACATAGACCTAAATACCTCCGTTTGTTTCTGCAAAGAAATTCCTTTACCTTCTATATAACTACGATCAAGTC
>JAICSL010000137.1 GCA_025936955.1 Nitrososphaeraceae archaeon | reverse complement strand
TTGAAAAAGAACCAGACCTTATTGACGCGAGTAATTATTATCTTGCACAGGCCACATTAGAAGGTGTCAAAACGCTTTCGGTTGATCTGGCCAAGGATCCTTCAGATCTAGACGATAAAGTCATAAAAATTTGTTATAATCTTGATACTCTCTATGATAACGAAATTACACAACCTGCCTCCTATAATGACTTGTTACCCAAAGACAAACTTCCACGAATTGAATACATTCAGAAGGAGGGAAGTCCTTCAATAAATGTTCTACAAAAAGAACTATTACGATTTACAGACATCTCAAAAATTGTACTTCTCGGTCGGACATTAGTAGATGAAATGGATGTGTTGTTAAATCCGACTTCTGTATATTCGAATTTTAAACTGGAATCGATCAGGATAAACAACAAGGATGCTATAAAAGTTAATAATACAAGTAATGATACATCGTCACAATCAAAATCTTTACTTTATGATGAAGATATCGTGATATCGTTTTTAGAATTGATTGCAGGATTATTCTCACACTTGATTCAAAAATTGAGGGAAAAGAGTCCTGTAAATGGAGAATTAATACTGAAGCATATAATCGACAACGGAGAGAGGAAGGAATATGTAGTTAGGATTGAGGAATTAGAGTCTCAGTTGTCTTCTACAGACGAGGGCAAAAGAATATCAAATATACTAGGTCTTTCAAACAATATTGTACCTCATAGTACGAAAGATATCTGACAGAATAATTTGTTCTAACCACCTAAATAATTAGACAGGAATCGGTTATGATCGATCTCAAATCGTCTATTTAACTCGTTGATTTCATCAATTTTGTTAGTAATATCAGTTGTTGATAGATAACTTAACCATACACATGCATATCGCATAGACTATGAGAGATATTTCTACAATAAATTAATGGTACAGTTATATGACCATTTTTGTTTATTGTATTTATAATTCTGGAAACTATATTATAATCATGTAATCCTAGTAGTACACAATCTAAAGTGAGATGTAGAATTTTATTTAATTATCGATTAACTTAGTCCTCTACCAATTCTTGTGTGCACTTTCTCGAATATGATAATATAAATATTGTTGTGCATAGCCGGAATATTTTCCAAAATATTCTCTAGCGGTTTCTGAAAGTATGTTGTATTGGTTAGTAGACAATTTCTTATTCCTCTTGGGTTCTTTCATATCCTTCGTTTGCCATCCATAATGGTAAAAAAGCGTTCTTGCAATCCAAACATCTATCGGGAATGCTTCAAGCTTTTCTAAAGAGAATAACAATATGCAATCTGCAATTTTGTTACCAATTCCATATACTCTCATTAGATCCTTCTTTGCATTATGATAGTTAGTACTCTTAAGATATTTTATATCAATTTCTCCTGAGACGATATTTTTTGCCATATTCTTTATCGATTTTGTTCTATATCCAAGACCGCAAGAACGCAGCTCATTATCATCTGCTCTGTTTATACGTTCTGCGGTAGGAAATGTAAAAAATTCTCTTCCATCAAGTTCTAATTTGGCACCAAATTTTCTTGAAAGATTCTTGAGCATCCTCCGGATCATAAGTATATTAGTATTGCTAGCACATACAAAAGAAAGCATACATTGTTCGGGTTGTTGTCGCATTATTCGTAAGCCTGGATATAATCTAATTGCTTCGGATACTAATATATCCCTAGAAAAATCTGATAAGATTTTATTGATATCATCATCAAGTCTGAAAACATCATATTGCCACCGATTATATTCTGGAAGAGAAGAAAATTCTATATTTTCCTCATTGTTGCTATCATCCTTCACTCCTGATTCTGAAAATTTCAGAATATGGTTTCCATATGTGCCGTACCAGTACTGTCCAATTTTTTCCCATAAAAACATCTGACCACTATTGATAGTTAAGCAAGGATCGAAAACATGAACTGAAGAGGATGGTGGCTGAGAAAATGGCTTTGGAGTCAAGGAAACACTAGACTTTTTTTACTTCTTCCCTTATTTTTTTCAAATCATTCTGTAAAGCCTCAATTGTCTTAGAAATTTCCTTTTCTGCACAAGAAATACAGATCACTTGCAACGACAAAGGATAAGTAAAATATCTAGCATTAGGGACAATATCTCTACGGCATGATACACACCTTTTGATTTTATAAGGATCTGTATTTTTGATTATCAATTATATGGATAGGGGGATCAAACTCAATTTATATGTATGATAGAATTCGATCAACCTTTGCTTCCATTTGTTTTTTAGCCTTGAAGCCATTGTCTACATCCTCATTTGCATAGAAATGAGAAATCAGCAAGATAGTTTTCCATAAATAATGCATCTATAACAATAAGCAATTTTTAGAAACAATATATTTGACAGAACAGTGACGGTTATAACAATTTACTAATACAATCAATTAAAACTGTAAGGAAATTTTTATTAATAACTTTATATATTTAAAAATAACTGAAAACATGGAATATATTATAAACTATCTTGTTGTATGATAGAGTTCAGTGTTCATAATCAGTCAAGTATGATGTCTGTATGATATCCATATTTCTAACGAACCAGATGAGCATAACATGAGGAAACATTATGCCTTGAAGTCAGTTTAATAAATTTCTGATGAGTTGCTTTATTTTTAATACTAAACGGTGCTGGTATATCTGCATGCAGAGCAATAAGTTACTACTTTTGAATTTGAAACTTTAAGGAATAAGAATCAACCCATAGTAATTCTACATTGATTTACGTTAAATTATATTTAACTGAGCATTTTTTTGTTCTATAAACAATTGATTTATTTCTATCCCTGATTATTATGAGGTAAGATATAACTCCTTGAATACCAAATCAATCGATGATGTTGACTTTGAAAAACGGCATGGATTACTTCCAGTCATAGTCCAAGACCTAGATACAAAGGATATAATGATGCTTGGTTACGCCACCCGTGAGGCACTTGATAATACTCTTAAAACAGGCAATGCCTTTTTTTGGAGTACGTCTAGACATAAATTATGGATGAAAGGTGAGGACTCGGGTAATATTCAACAAGTAGAAAAGATATTCTTGGATTGTGACTCTGATGCTTTAATTTATTTAGTGAATTCTAAAACTCCTGTATGTCATACTGGAAACCGGTCATGCTTTCATAATCTATTGAAGATTTCTAGAAAGAAAGATACTTATTAAAGTTTTTTTTATATTTGTATACAACTCAGTACTAATTATGATGATATGAGTTTAATTAATACGGATATTTTTTACTACTAAAATTTAGTAATACTAAAATTATGCTTAGTGAAACTTATCTACTATCTTTAGGGATAGTTGGTAGTAAAGGAAAAAATGGGTAATATACAGTGCGTGAAATGTAGAGAGTGCGGTAAAGAATATGAGCCTCAATTCCGATATATATGTGAAGACTGCTTTGGGCCGCTTGATGTTAAGTATACTTTTCATTCTAATATAAAGAAGGATGTTTTTAACTTGCGGGAGAAAACATATTGGCGTTATTTTGAACTACTGCCTATTGCTGATAAGAACAATATTGTCAGTTTGAATGCTGGTCTTACTCCTTTACAAGAGGCTGATAGGCTGGGTAAGAAGTTAGGTTTCCAAAATTTATTTATTAAAAATGATTCTATGAATCCTACCTTTTCATTCAAAGATAGACCTGCTGGTGTAGCAGTTTCGCGAGCAAAGGAAACTAAACTAAAGGCAGTAGGCTGTGCTTCTACCGGTAATCTTGCTTCTGCAACCGCAGCTCATGCAGCAAAAGCAGAGCTTCCGTGCTATATTTTTGCTCCTTCAGATATTGAACACGTGAAGATAGCGCAGGCTTTGGCTTATGATGCAGAATTTGTAGCAGTGGATGGAACTTACGACGATGCTAATAGGGTTGCTTCGATAATTGGTGATTCTAAAGGTATTGGTATTGTTAATATTAACATGCGTCCATATTATGTTGAAGGTTCAAAGACACTTGCCTTTGAGATAGTAGAGCAACTAAACTGGAAAGTTCCAGACAGTCTTATTATTCCAGTAGGGAGCGGTGCAATGTTAAATGCTATTTGCAAAGGGTTTGAAGAATTGCATGAACTCGGGTTAATTGATAGTATAGCAAATCTAAGGATTATTGCCGCACAGCCACACGGATGTGCCCCAATAGTTGAAGCATTTAGAAATGGAAGTGACCAAGTTATTCCAGTTGAACGACCTAAAACAATAGCAAAAAGTCTTGCTATAGGAGATCCCGGAGATGGGTCCTATGTACTTAAAAGATTAAAACAGTATGATGGAATTGCAGAAGAAGCTACAGATGAAGAAATTATTAAAGGGATACTGTCCCTTGCTAGGACAGAAGGTGTGTTTACCGAGCCGGCCGGTGGTGTGACTATAGCGGTACTTCAAAAATTGATGGAAGAAGGTAAAATTGATAAAGATGAAACAGTAGTTTGTTATATAACTGGTAATGGCCTTAAATCTACAGAAGCAATTATGAATACATTGCCTAAAATTAATGCTGTAAAACCAGATATACGTTTAGTTTCAGCATTGATTAGTTGATTATTTGTAGGGTAAGGTGAGCAATCAAATGGCCAAAGTTGAATTTGTAATCCCCTCAGTATTAAATAAGGGAGAAGGAGAAAAAAAAATTTCAATAGAATCTAATAATTTACAGGATGCATTCACCATGGCTTCAGATCAAATGGGAGAGGATTTCAAACGTAAAGTGCTTGATCTGAACGGTAAGCCGCGCTCCCTAATCAATATTTATATTAACGGCAAGAACATTCGCTTTAGCAATGATGGTATGACAATGTCTCTTCATGACGGTGATTCCGTAACTATACTGCCAGCAGTAGCAGGCGGCGCAGATCTTACAAACCAAGACATGCAACGCTATTCTAGACAGATAATGCTTGAAGAAATCGGATTTATTGGAATGGAAAAGCTACGTGATGCCAAAATCTGTGTTGTTGGAGTCGGCGGGATTGGAAATCCAGTTGTAACTCAATTAGCAGCGATGGGAGTGGGAAAATTAAGAATAGTTGATAGAGATATTATTGAGATCTCAAATTTACATAGGCAGCATCTTTATACTGAGGAGGACGTTGGCAAAGTCAAAGTTGAAGCAGCTTTCGAGAGATTGAAGAAAATTAATCCTTCAGTCACAATAGATGCAGTTCCAATTTCCGTTACTAAGTATACTGCTGAAAGTATTGTTAAAGGATTTGATGTCATTATTGATGCATTAGACAGTATCGACGCAAGATATGCCCTGAACGATGCATGCATTAAATACAATATACCTTTTATTTATGCAGGTGCATTAGGAATGACTGGTTCTGTAAGTACTATCTTGCCAGCCAATTCCGCGTGTCTGCGATGCATGTTCCCAGAATTAGATGAGGATGATATGCCGAC
>JAICSL010000095.1 GCA_025936955.1 Nitrososphaeraceae archaeon | reverse complement strand
GATACTGGTTTGATGCGTATACGTGATATGAGTGCTAATGATTATCCTATTAAAGAGTCAGAACGGCGTTATCGTAAATGATATTTGTTAAATAAGTTGTAGCAAAAGAGAAAGATGTGATAAACTGGGCTAATTGTTAATGGCCTTCCAACAGCAACAATGCTCCCATCTACATTTTGGACACTCGGAAGCCGACCTACTCTCTCCACATTCTACTGGCGAACATCCACAGTCAGCACATCTGATTTGCATGAATTAGTTTTAACAATGAAGATAAAAAATATTTAGCGAATTATGATATTGGTAATTATCTTTAAGATAAATTTTTGTAGTAACAGATTTTAGCTATAAACATATACACAAACGAAATGACTATTGAGCACTGAATATCGGAATAATATATTGGATTTGTGAGTTAATGAGTAAATGTTAAGATCGTAATCTTACCAATGCTTTTCCTTTTTCAATCAGCGAACATGAGCAGTGAGCAACAACTGTACCTTTCCTTGAAATAGCCCATTGTAAGATAGGAATTATAGCTTCTCTTAGCTGCTCACCATCATCAGTAAGCGTATAATCAACTCGTGGCGGAATTTCATTAAACGGTTCTCTTTTTACTAGGCCGTATTTCACTAGTTCTTTTAGAATATCTGCTAAAGTCTTTGGAGTAATGCCTTGCAATTCTTTCATTAAATTATTATATCTTATTCGCTTATGGTTTCCAATTTCATTTATTATAAGCAGGGCCCATTTCTTGCTGATAATATCTATTACTCCATCAAGAGGACAGAGACAAATTACACCATTACTCTCCTTGGCCATAGTTACTATGATATTATAAACTGGATATCTTAAATACTATATAATGGATAGCATTTAAAGATAAAATGATCCATCAGGAAAGGCATATGAGGAAAATAACTTCAATTCTAGCCCTGTCCTTTTTGTTAGCAGGAGTAATAGTGTCTGGTTTGATGTGTATTAGCAGTTACTCAAATTTGTACCATTTGCAAACTGCATCTGCAACAAAAGATAAGAATACAATTGTCTCTACTGATAGTACTTCTTCTACTGCAAACACTACTCAACTATCTGCAAAGGAAGTAAAACCAGGCGTATATAATTGGATAGACGCTAATAATGCATCTAATCCCACATTGAAAGTCTTTGCAGATACCAAAAATATAATAAAAATCCAAAACCCTACCGATACAAAGCATCAATTAATTATAGATACAGGTGCAGATGAATTGCCATCAAGTGATGATATAAATCCAAATGGTTCCGGTCAGCTGTCATTTAGTCCAAACATGACTGGCACATTTACGTATCACTGTGCATATCATCCGTTCACAATGAAGGGGACTATTCAAATAGTCAGTAGCGGTGGTAGCAAACCATAATTTCATTTTTGTTAAGATCTAAATTGATTATGATTGATTGAAACCCAATGGAAATTTTAATATGTTGATGCTATGTGAACAGGTTTGTCTTCGCTAGGTCTATAACTTCATCTCCCTTGCCGTTCAGTACCGCCTTTACCATATAGAGTGTGAAGCCCTTGATCTGTTCCATAGTAATTGTTGGAGGCATCGCCAACTCTTGTCTATTCACAATTACATCAACCAAGGCTGGACCGTCGTGCTCTAAAGCCTGACTTAGCATTGGTTTTACCTGCTCCAGTCTTTCAGCTCGTAACCCCAAGATTCCCAACGCTTCAGCCAACTTTGAGAAATCGGTTTCTACCAAATCAGTTGCATGGGAGAGAAATCCAGCTGCTTTCATTTCAAGTTCTACAAAACTCAGAGAGCTGTTATTAAAGACAACTACTTTGATAGGCGTGTTTAATTGCTTTAGCGATATAAAGTCGCCCATGAGCATAGAGAATCCGCCGTCCCCTGAGAGGCAAATCACCTGACGATCTGGAAAACTTTTCTGTGCTCCAATTGCTTGGGGTAGAGCATTTGCCATTGAGCCATGTGAAAAAGATCCTAATAGCCTTCGCTTACCATTCATGCGTAAATAACGCGCAGCCCAGACAGTAGGGGTACCGACATCACAGGTAAATATCGCGTCAGGTGATGCCAATTCGTCAATTATCTTTGCCACGTACTGAGGATGTATTGGCTTCTGTCCTGTTTTGCCAACTGCAAGCGCGTCCAACTGCTTCCGTGCTTCTCTGTAGTGGTCAAGGGATTTCTTCAGATGACGATTATGTTTATCTGGTTCTTTCTGCTTGAGCAACGGTATTACTGCTACAAGCGTCTCACGGACATTCCCCACTAATCCCAAATCCACTTTTGTACGTCTACCTATCTGTTCGCCTCGAATATCTATCTGAACAATGTATGCATGAGGAGGATAGAATTGCTGATATGGAAAGTCAGTACCAAGCATGAGCAGCAGGTCAGAATTCATAATGGCGTAGTATCCTGAAGAAAAACCGAGTAACCCAGTCATTCCCACATCGTATGGGTTATCATATTCTATGAACTCCTTTCCCCTCATAGCATGAACTATCGGAGCCTGCAGAATACCTGCAACCTTTATTAGTTCCGAATGTGCTCCAGCACAACCCGCACCACCTAGAATGGTCACCTTTTCTGCAGAATTGAGAACTTCTGCAAGCTCCGCAATTCCTTGTGGACTAGGACAGATCACTACGTCGGATTGTAATATGCGTGTAATGGGTCTAGCAGATACGGCCTCTTGCAGTGCAACATCGCCAGGAAGTACAATGATAGATACTCCAGAGAGTGAAAGAGCCGTCCTCATTGCAATATCAAGAATGCGTGGAATTTGTTCTGGATTTGAGGCAAGCTCACAATAATGACTGCATTCTTTGAACAAAAGTTCCGGATGTGTTTCTTGAAAGTACGAGCTTCCAATTTCTCTGCTTGGTATGTGTGCAGCAATTGCCAAGACAGGAACTCTGCTTCGATAACAATCGTAAAGTCCATTTATTAAATGTGTATTTCCTGGTCCGCAGCTGCCTGCGCATACCGCCAGCTTTCGAGTAAGATGAGCCTCGGCTCCGGCTGCAAAAGCAGCTGTTTCCTCATGGCGAACATGAACCCATGAGATTTTTTCTTTGCCTCGATCTCTTACAGCATCTGTAATTCCATTTAAAGAATCTCCAGATACTCCGTATATTCTCTTAACTCCAGAGGCTATCAGCGAGTCAACTATTATATCTGCAACTCTCTTTGCCAAGATTACTGATTCACTCTCTTACCCTTATGTTCGCCCCAAGATTGATTCATAGATGTATTTCAATCCGACGTTGGTTCTTATTATCTATGCCGTAGCTATAATCTTAAAGCATTGCCTTTTGTTCACATTTCAAGATAATATGATAAAAAAAGTGCTGGCTTGAGCTACCGAGATCCTTTTATGCTTCTTGATGATTTCCAAGCCAGCGCCATGCAGATTCCAGTCCTAGAATAGTAGCAGCAAATGCAGCCACTGGAAGAATTAGATTTTCAAGCATATCTTATCTAACCGCTAACATATTATTATTATCTCGTAAACACCGTTTATGATTTATTAAAGCCACATATGATAGTTTATGCAACAGCTTATGGTAGCACAAATGCCCTAATTCAACGACAAATCTAAAAAACTGACATGTGTAATTTACGAGGGAAAAATCTGACATTTTGAACACAAAAGCTGACCAACTAGAATGGCGTAGGTACAAAGTAGTAGAAATGAGAGCAAGAAGTATGACTCATAATGAGATAGCTTCCGAGTTGCAAGTATCCAGGAGTGGTATAGTTGATTATGTACAATACCTGCGCAGCCAGGCCAAAGAATCCATCAAGGAATATACCACTGAGCACCTACCTACACGCCTCATTAAACAGGTATGTAATAGTGGTGTTATCAGCATTTATGAAGAGAAAAGAATAGAGATAGGTACAAAGATAAGCACCACAACGACTACGTCAAGTACAGAAAAAGGAATAAAGTCGATTATGATCATAATTACACTCTTCACAACAATAGCAAAGATAGACTTTCAAACTCAATTAGGCGTTTCTATAGGATACGGATACGGATACGGTGCTCTAAATTGATACATGACCCTGAAGTGGAAAAATGGTACTCGGTTCGAATCTCAAAGAGGCAATGCTCAGAACATAGAATTATACTATTTTTTCTTATATAGAACCTTCTTCTATGTAATGCAATCATGAATCAAACAAACACTGTAATGCTTGCAATCCTTCTAGCCATAGGAGTTATGTTAGTTATATCTTCTGTATACATTCCAGCAGCATTAGCAGTAAATCAAGCTAACAATAAAGTTCCTTTTAATTCTCCAGCAAGAGAGACGATATCTAGTGAAGGACGAACTCACAGCGGTATACTACCACCATGTGATCCTAATCAGATTCCAGCTTGTATATAGATAGGCAGGTCATTCATTGACATCGAATTAGATATGGACCATCTTTTTAGTTACCTTACTATTACTCATTTTTTTCAAAGTAATGACAAAAAGATAAAGCTGACTATGAGCTAAGTAAGTATATTCATTCAATATGTTAATTCAAGACCTATAAAGCTAGTTTCAGCGCAGCAAAAAGAAAACACACGTAGATCTATCTCAAATACTACAAGACAAATCATCTGTAAGACATTATAGAATATAATAGAACTAAAACAAAATTGTAGAAAAATATTCTCTTATTTTCTATTCCAAAGATTTGGTTTGTCTTTTATCATATTCCATCCTTCCTCTTCTGTTTCTACACGAACTACTTCAATATCATTAAAGTATTGATCAAGCACACTTTCTCTTTCCATAGCCAAAGGTGGGGAGCAATAGTCTTCCTCGACCCATAATACGTAATCAGGGTTCTCATTATCAATCCTGGCATTTTCAAGACTGTATTGAAGAGCACGTCCAAATGGTCTCATTCTTGATATCTTGCCAGAGCTCAAATTCTTCTGTAGATTCTTTAATAGCTCCTTTTTTAGTCTGGCTTTGACCATATATAATGCCATAGAGATCGCTATATCACTATTACATAAAAAGATGGTTTAACCTTAAAGAATCCCCAACCATGGCTTGAGGTTCAAATCCCACTCCCCGCGCTTTATTTATTGTATAAACTTTCAACTACAATACCAGGTTTTTATAATATGATTATGAAATTGATTTACAGGATCTAATTTGTCTTCACTTGAAAAGCAATAATCTATATATTATTATATTCGCTACCTAAATTATATGCCATTGGCATAGTTCATTAGGAAATACTCATAAAATATTCTACACACTTATGTCGCCCAAACAAATCCTCAAATTAGTAAAGACTGATTTTAAAAACAAATATGGGCAAATCAAATCCTAAAACATTAACCTCTTTTAGATCTTCCTTTCTGGATAAGTGAGTTGTAGTGTTATCCTTCATCACGTCCAATTGTTTGGATTCATTAGTCACATATTTTGTATTACTTTAGATAATAAATTTGTCAACATTATTCTAATATAGCAGATTCTAAAACTGTTTCTATTTGTCTAAATTCTTGGTATGGGGTATCGTTTATCCATACTATGAAGGCTCCGTCTATTATTGCGCTCCGCGAATCTTCTTCTGGAATTCTACCTGCTGAATAGAGAAAAGCTTCCTTTAATGTATGTGATAAAGGGCAATCCCATTTCTCAATACTGTCAGCTGTCTCTGATGTAAAAAGAACTTTGGTTTTGGAGTGAGAAATATCCGCTTTTGTATATAGCAAACCCTTTAAATTGTTAAACATATCTTTATTCTCAAGTCCAAAATGCTTACTCCACGCATAATCATAAGTTTGAAATACCAAATAATCAAGACCTGCCTCACCCATGGATTGATAATCTACGCCATGAAGTTTTGCTTGTTTAGGACCATAATTCATACAACTGTAGGCTGCAAATTGATCATCATTGGCATGAAGATAATCTGATAATTCGTTGTAAAAAAGTGTCCATTGGGAACAATTCCATTCTACCCATCCATCCCAATGATTTAAACAAATATCCTGTGAGATCTTATTTATAATTTGGCTGCTATATAGTATACAATTATCATGAAATTTATAATGGTATGAATCCACAAATTGTTTAACACTGTTTAATGAATAATCAAAATTCTTGACTCCTATGCTATCATCTCCGAATCTACGAAATCCCATGCCACCGTCTCCTAGAAAAAGTCCGTTAAATCCAAAATCCTTGGAAAGATGATTATACTGACTACATATATATTCAGCAAATTTCTGACCTTTCTTAATTTGGTAATCCAAATCTTCTTCTAATTTCAGTAAAGGATTAAAATCAGCAGAGTAATCGTCAGCATGCCACACTTTACCTGTATTTTCAGTTAGTAGGATTTCTGGATGTCTTTTGAATACCCATCTATTCTCATGTATCCAAAAACCATAGAAAACATCTATTCCATTTTCATGAAATTCTCTTACAAAAGATTTAAGATTACTCTGAGTTGGATAATAATTAGCTGGTCCATGTCTGTTTAGTCTAACAAATGTTTCCGGAGCATATTTACAGTATTTTAGAAAAAAATCAGGTTGTCTATCTTCCATCATTACTACAAAT
>JAICSL010000039.1 GCA_025936955.1 Nitrososphaeraceae archaeon | reverse complement strand
TTGAACGTAACGGTCTTAATCCTTTATTAAACGCAGAGGAAACAGTACAGTATGCAATTACTGCTGCCACACGTCAATATACTCGTCTTAGATGGGGATACCTTTTAGGCTCTGTCGACTATGCTAGTTCAATATATCAGAAGTTGATCAGAGCGAATATTCCAATCACAGATAAAGATAACCATCTTGCATATGTAATTTTACTGACGTTTGATGTTGGGACAGAAAATTTTCATGAAATAATAATGAAAAAGATAATTCCTCTCGTTCGCAAAAATAGAAATCGACTTCTTAAAGAAAAGGAGAATTTGTCGTGATGGAGTCTCAATCTCCTAATAACGAATAACTGTAAACACAATGGAGTAGCGGAGATAAAGACAAATAATTCCTAAAACGGTATAATAGCGTAAGGTAATTCCACAATTTGTTAAGTGTGCAGATAGTACAGATGGTATTGTATTTAGAGTCAGTAAGTAAATGTTTACTTCATCTGATGATCTGTATGAGTGTTATAATAAATAATGCGTTAATACTACTGTATCAACTTAACAACTATCTTAGCAGGTATAACATCATTGGCAATTTCACGGTCAAATCTCTTCAAGTTAAGATGAATATTTAATAACATCGATTGCTGTGTTGACATGTCTCAAATAAGAATTGATGCTGGCACGCAAGCTTGGAATATCATCGGTTGCAATTCTAATTATCACTTCTGACAAATGAGTATTAATGCTCATTCCTACTCCAGTACAGAGCGAGTCCTCTAGAACAGGCTCTACTGCAGAATATAAGGAATCTTCTGTAAGTTTCGACTCTTTTGATAACCGCTCTGACTGTGGAGAATTTTCATAAAAAGAGATCACTATTTTAACTTTGAATTTTTTCGAGATCGAAATCATATGCTCCTGATGCAGCTTTAAAATTACATTTTGAACAATACCATATGCCTGAGGCAATTCTGTCAAATCGCAGAGAATTACATGAGGGACATCGTCTCGTTTGTTTCAAGGTTTTATGTACCATCCCGTATCTTTTGCGAACGGTAGCCCCAAACTTTACACCTAAACCTTTGAGTGGTCTTGGAGCCTGTTTTCTCCTACTAACCAGTCTTCTTAGTCACCTCTTCTAATTTAACTCGAATATCCTCTCCTTTAATTCTTGCTGTATCTGCAGCTTTCTTTATTTGTTCAACAGTAAATGCTCCTGTTGATCCCTTTTGAACTGCAGCAAAGTTACCAATCGAGTTTGTAGTTATAGTAATTCTTGCGTCCATACAAGCTTCCTCTTCAGCGGTTGGGTCTATTAATACGGCATCACCAATTCTAATACTTGTAATTGACACAGGGATAGTAGTAGCTGGCGGTTCTTGTCTGTTACCAGTATTAATCACATTTCCTCCTTGTATTTCAAAAATAGGAATTTGACTACTAAGAAGTGCTGAAACTGCTGCATAAGATGTCGCATCAAATAGATTGCCATCTGCATTTATGATACTACAATCTACAAAAATTACATATACTATCTTTCCTGGAACCAAAACTAGTTTAGTGAGATCTAGCATTTCAGATTCTCTTATACCTCTATCGACTACCCTTGCTAGTTCAATTGTCTCTTCGTCCGGTGGACCAGGTTCAACGTAGGGTGATGCTGTGGGAAGTACCTCTGCTGATACAATTAGTGCACCTTTGTCTTCTAACCCCTCAAAGGGTTCTCCTGTCTCAACTTTTATTCCTGCAACAACTTCAGAATTTCCTAATTTTACTCTTGCAGATCCATCAGCTTTCTTTATAACATTAAGTTCAATTTCAAATGGTCGCATCTCTCCAAGATCTCTTCCATCGAGCCTCTTTCCCTGGGAGATTGCTTCCAACATTTGTTGCTTTCGTAAATGTTCCACTATTATCGTTGAACGTTTTGATGAGCTCATTGTTCTTCTTTCAACTCTGTTTCGTTACCAAAATACTTTTGCATAAGTGCCTGTTTTTGAATTTCATAGACCTTTTTACATCCCATTATTGCCTTATCTAAACTTTCGTTGAATTGATCTCGGGTCAATATTCCGTCAAGTTGCAAAAGTGTCACCTGATCAAGGTGTGGCATATAGGCAACTGGCATATCCGCACTTCCTTCTTTGTCTTCCGTATCATTGACATCTAGTACGATTCTATCATCGACTTTACCTGCAGCACATGCTGACACAATATCACGCATATTAATTCCTGCATCAGCGAGAGCAACGGATGCAGCTACAATGCCAGCACATCTCGAACCACCATCTGCTTGGAGGACCTCAACAAATACATCTATCGTAGCACGTGGATAATCTTCTAATATTAATGCGGGTTCTAATGATTCTCTCATCACTTTTGATATTTCCACTTCTCTCCGTGATGGAGCTGGATTTTTACGCGTATCAGTCGAAAAAGGTGACATATGATATCTACATTTTAAAACGCATCTATCAGGTAGTGCCATATGCTTGGGGTGTACTTCTCTAGGACCATAAACGGCAGCTATAATCTTGTTCCTTCCAAATTCTATGAAGGCTGATCCGTCAGCATTCCTTATAACGCCTACAGTTATCTTAATTTCTCGTAGATCATCTATTGTACGACCGTCAGTCCGTTTCCCTTCTTCATCAATAAGGTTCTTAGTTTGGGTCACTATAATTTTTCACCCTTTTCCACTTCGCCTATTATTTCTTCTTCAACTTCTTCGATGGTAGATTGAACATCATCTGCATTTTTGCTATCCTGGGCAATTTCCTGTGGAGTGGTAGGTTTAGGAATAATCTCTGTCTGTTGAGGATCTGCTACGTTCAATAAACTCTTGATGCGTTGTGTCAAGTTTGATGTATGCGCTTCTTCCTCAACCATCTTTATTGCTCTAATAGCTTGTAGTACTCCATCTGGTTTTCTACCATTCACAACGACAATCCCGTTTTGACCAATCAAAACCTTTGTTTGCGTTGCCTGTTCAATCGTTTGTATCATAGATCCTCTTTTTCCAATTAGTCGTGGAACTCTAGTTGCAGAAATTTTTAGAAGCTCACCACCTTGCACCTTCCCCAGATCTCTGTCTTGTACTGTCAACATTGGATCTCTTGTCCTATCGAATGCGATAATCCTAGAGGTAATTAAATCCCCTATAGATAAGAATCTCCCCATATCATCTCGTGCGGGGGAGAAATCCCGTCCAAATACATCCTGTGCAGGTAAGTGTGCAGAGAAACAGGAATTGACGTCTACTTCCCATGACAACGATGAATGATCTATTATCTTACCAATTACTATATCATTAACACGAGGTATGTAGACGCCAGATAATGGTATAACTTTGACACCCTCTCTCCCCGACTCGGCAATTCCAATTCTAGTAGATATAATGGAATTTCCTGTTCTAACAACATTCATCAAAGGACGAAAATTTCCTTCGACCACAACATCACCTGGAACCACATATTTTCTCTTAATCTCTTGCATTTAGTCACCAAGTCACCTCATGGCGAAAAGCCTTATTAAACGAAAATACATTCATATTTTTTTCCCTGTCATCATTGTGGTCAGGAAGATCAGACTTATATTTCAAGTGCTAAGAATAAGAATATATATTATTGAGAGCGTCTATCCTTCAATCACTTGAGCGGAGCCTTTTGTTATCGCTCCTAACCTATCTAAAAAATTAGACTTCATACCAGCATTTAGTTCAACGGTCGCTCGAAGAGAACCATCCTGCAGCCAATGATCTCCCTTAAACTCCCCCGAGGTCTTCAGTAAATCGTAAGATTGTGCTGAAAATTGGGGTGGAACAGTTATAGTTAATCTTAAAACTTCGGATTTTAAAGGCAATATTTTTCTAAGTGAATCGATTACCATTTTTGCTTGATCTTCTGCTCTCTTAAATGGATCGATGATTACTCTTACTTGATCCATCGCATTTTCTATTCGTATAATAGGGTGTGGAATATGAGATCTTGGATCTACAAAGGATCTATTTATATATTGAATGATCTGTTTTCTTTTCTCTTCCACCATCTTTCTACGTTGATCGGTTGTTAAGTTAAGATCACCTCTCATGAGGATTTGGCTAGAAATTTCAGTCAGATCACTCGTCTTGAAGTGCCTTTGCAATTTTTCCGAAGCTGCTCTTGTCCCTTTGTTTGCGTCATAGTATACATCATCGGAAGCCAATATACCGGACATATCCTTTTTTTTACCCATTTTGAATTCCAGTGCAAGCTCAGGCTTAACCAAAATTTCAAACTTATCATTATTTATGAGTAAACGAACAATAGTAAATTTAGTGTTCGCCACTTAGATGTATCTACCTCATTTGTACATGATGACCATATACTATATAACAGGATAGGTAATAATGCCTAAATTTATTTCTCCAATAAGCATTATTTACATAATAAAATCGAGTCAAAAAAAGACAAAAAAAGTATTGATAGTTTATCTTTGTTTTGGTATACTTATTTATTTATTATTATTCTCGAACCTTTTAATGTGTAAAAAGTGGAGGCGATCTATTCATTTACATATGCTCTTTCACCGTGCTGCGCTAAGTCTAATCCAATTTCCTCTTCCTTAGGAGTGACCCTTATACCTCCAGGCCAAATAGCATCCATGATCTTGATTATTGCCGCTGTAACGCCCATTGCCCATGCAAGGGATGCGAATGCTCCAATTGCATTATTAAGTAGCTGTTGAGGATTACCAAATGCAAGTCCATCTGCTATTGGAGTGAACCGCTTCTCAGCAAATACACCTGTTAATAATGCTCCTACCAGACCGCCCATACCATGTACTCCCCATGTATCAAGAGCATCATCCCATTTGCGTCTATTTTTGAACATGACCGCGGCATAACAAACAACCGAAGCTGCTATCCCTATTACAATAGAAGCCATAGGTCCGACATAACCAGATGCAGGAGTAATTGCAACTAGACCAGCTACTGCACCAGATGCCGCTCCAACTGTGGAAGGCCTCCCTGTGTGAGCCCAAGAAATTAGTGCCCATGTGAGTGCAGCCATGGCCGTGGCTATCTGAGTTGCAACAAATGCACTCGTTGCATTCGTTCCAGCCGAGGCAGCTGAACCAGCATTAAACCCAAACCATCCAACCCACAGTAGAGCAGCGCCTAGAACGACAAGCGATATGTTATGCGGTTCCATGGGAATTTTACCGTAACCGAGTCTTCGTCCAAGCATCAGCGCAATCACTAGACCAGACCAACCAGAAGTAATATGGATTACAGTTCCACCTGCGAAATCCAGTGATGGAAGTGCACCAGTCCAACCAACATGTGTACCACCCGATCCAAGAGACCATGTCCAGTGCGCAGCAAAGTCGTAAACGAATGTAGCCCATAGTACTATGAAAATTATAAATACACTGAACTTCATTCTCTCAGCTAATGCAGCTACGATCAGTGCTGGTGTAATTATAGCGAACATCATCTGAAAGACCATATATGTCATATGAGGAATAGTGGGCCCGCCTAAGCCACCATATACGTCTGATGGGGCATCGTGGAGAACATTGTTCAAACCTGCCCAATCAAGAGTTCCAATAAAACCATTTCCCATAGCGTCTGGCCCAAATGCCAGACTGTAGCCAAATAATGTCCATTGTACCCCAATTACTGCCGTTGTAATAAAGACCATATGAAGCGTACTTACTGCATTTTTTTGTCTTGCTAGACCACTATAGAATATTGCCAATCCTCCTGGAGTCATCATTAATACAAGAGCAGAAGCTGTCAACATCCAAGCGTTATCCCCACTATCTATGGGACATGGCATAACCATGCCATCCTTATCCACAATTAAGGTTTTATTGTCATCCTTTTGAAAGCAACTAAATTTTACTGCAGGATCAGTCTTTGTATAATTCATGGCAAATGCGTTATTCGAAAGACCAGCAGAAAAAAACGCTACCAGAATGACAAAGCTTGCTACTATCGAAGCGTATTTTAACGTACTTATAATCATTGCCTGGTTTTAATAACAGGATATATAAAAAATATTATAACATATTATCGTTTTCTAACGTAATAATAAAACTTCTAATAAATACATATATTTACTTTATCCGTTAAGTGGATGAATTTATCACTGTACAGAAATTTCTGCATACATATGTGAATACAAATGCTATCTTTATTGATTTTTTTGTATCTAATCTAATTTACGTCATACTTACATTAGGTATTCTAATACTAAATAATAATTGTATTTTTGCTATTATATTTCAAATAGTCGATAAATCCTTTCTCTGAGTATAATTTAACCAAGATCATTTTCATTCTATGAAAACCTACCTGAAGTAATAGTTATGAAATGTTAAGTCGCAAAAAGGAGTACAAAATCCTGGTTACGACTGATAAAAATTGTTTAGAACTATCGTCAATCATGCTCAGTGTAATTGTATATTGAGAAAATTATATATACAGAATTCTGATCGGCCATACTTTAGACATTGTAAATTTTCAATATCTTCTAAAATATGTGCTGAGGAGACGCGGTGCATCAAGTGTGTATTTTTAACCTTAGGTACATTTTTAAGGACGATCACGGCATGAAGTTTAGATTAATATTGGTATCTCCTCGTCTTGATATTCTTGAAACTGAAGACGAAAGAATTTCTATCAAATTTAGTGATGTTCCAAGGCAATATGTAAATGCTATTAGAAGAATTTCCATAAGCGAGGTCCCAACCATGGCTATCGATGACGTAGTAATGTTGGAAAATTCATCCGTAATGCATGATGAGGCAATAGCACATAGATTGGGCCTTGTTCCATTGCGAACGGATCTTAAAAGGTTTGTACTCCCTAATGACTGTGATTGTAAGAGTGCCTTAGGTTGTTCTAAATGTAGGGTACTCTTAGTACTGGATTCCGAGGCAAATGACAAAACCAAAATTGTAACTTCTGCTGAACTTCTCTCTGAGGATGAAAATGTAAAACCAGTTAGCAAAGAGATTCCTATTGCTACACTTGCTCCAGGTCAAAAACTTAAGTTTGAAGCATATGCAAGATTAGGAATGGGAAAGGACCATGCTAAGTGGCAGCCAACGTCTGCTGCTATCGTTAAAGACGGAAAGGATGAAAACGAGTCTATCCTTGTAATTGAGACAAATGGAGCACTAACAGCAAAAGAGATAATAATAGCAGCAATTGAAAAAGTAACTTGGAAAATAAACAATTTTAGTCATATTGTTAAATCTCTTGAGACGCCCCAGTCTAATAGTTCCTAGGTACGTTTATTTGTGGATTAGATAAGTGGTGAATAGTAGATAATTTATGTTTGCTAACGCTTTAACAGAGGGGATAGTTTGGACTCTTCGTCGTGCATTTAAGAAGAGCAAGGCTCCGATTTGGAGGGTATTGGAAGAGGATATAAAGAATCACAGATCAAACAAAGTTGAAGTAAATATCGACAAGTTGGCAAATCTTACTAAGGAAGGTGATATTGTAATTGTTCCGGGCAAAGTATTGGGTTCGGGAACTATTGATCACAAGTTAACAATTTGTACTTTCTCAATTTCGAGAAGCGCAGCGAAAAAAATAGCAAATACAGGAAGCAGCATAGTCACCATCGATTATCTAACAGAAAAGTGTCCTGATGGTAATGGAGTGCGTATAATTGGCTGACCAGCATACACAGCATGAGAAATTAGCAGTATCATCATACGCGGATACAGTTTTAATTGACGCAACAAACTGCATTGCTGGTAGAATGTGCTCTCGCGTTTCTAAACTATTGCTTACTGGAAAGAGAGTCTGGATTGTGAATGCAGAGAAAACTATGCTGTCAGGAAAGAGGCGTAAGACGATTGATATTTATAAAGAACAGCTTGAGATCAATTCTGCTACTAATCCAGTTCATGGTCCCTTTCATCCAAGAAGACCAGATACAATATTGACTAAAATGGTAAGAGGAATGGTTCCAAAGCGTAAGACGAGCGGTAGAGAAGCTTTTAAACGATTAAGGGTTTATATTGGAATCCCAGAAGATTTAAGGAATAACAAGATGGAGTCTTTCAGCGATTCAAAGATTAGAAAGCCGGCAGCTTACTATATCACCCTAGGTGAAGTAGCAAAGGAAATAGGGTGGAAAGGAGGGAGAATCCATTCTGAATAAAATAGATCTTTATCCTGCGCAAAGAAAAACATGCAGAGCCGTTGCCACAATTTCTAAGGGAAGTGGCAAAATAAGAATCAACAATATTCCGGCCGAGCTTTTACGGCCACAAGTAGCTAAGGAATTAGTACTGACTCCTATTGCTTTAGTTGGAGATCTGAGGAATAAAGTTGACATACATGTAAAAGTACAGGGAGGAGGATTTATGGGACAGGCATTTGCTAGCGCCGTTGCAATATCTAGGGCTCTGACTGGCGAAGGAAAAGGCGGAAAGGATCCAAAAGATCATCCCTTATCGAAAAATATACGTGAAGAAATTCGGAAGAATATTGTAGAGTTTGATAGGCATTTTCTGGCAGGAGATCCGAGACAAACGGAATCAAAGAAATTCGGAGGGCCAGGCGCCAGACGGAGAAAACAGAAATCATATCGTTGAGCAACTTTTAATTTTAATTCATTTTTAGCAGTTAATTATTGGTAAAATTACTGATGCAAAGTATGACTCTTTTTATTAATTCAGAGTAATCATATTTTCCGATAAGTTTTCTTTTCTCATTAAAATAAACGAACTATTTTAGTCATTGGTATTTGATCTAAATTTTTCTCTCTACTATTCCATTTTTCCATTCATTGCTCAAAACTACATTTTAATTTTACTTTGATAACAATTTTCCATTGATATTCCATCGAACAAGGATTACGCTAAAGTTAATGTAGCTCTACTAATAGCACGATTCATTCGATTCCTTCTTTTCATTATTCTCATTGTGATCTTGATGCAAAAGCAAGATTTGCTATCAACATTTGATAGATGCATCATCATATTCGACGCAGAGATAAACTAAAGGACTCGTCATATTATAATTGGTAACATTTAGCTATTTATTAACGACAATGTTGTAGAATTCGATCTCAATATCATTTACCTATATACATACTACAGTATTACCTTATCTGAGGTCAATATACTTGTATTAGATCAATTTGCGCCAAGAACAATCAATAATCATAGAGAATCGGACAATTAATTATTATACGAGTAGATTACGAAAAAATCCTGAATATTTGATTATACCTTACTTTTAAAATGTGTAGGCTTTACATAAAAGGATTAATATAGGATAAATTCCCAATAGGGTAATAAATTATGGCCAAAGTAGGAAAAATTGCGTTTTCAGTAATTCTTGCCTTAGGTGGACTTACTGGTATTTTGGCATATTATTTATTTATAGCAGCTGAACCTGTACCTGGTAAAATAGATTCACTTTACAGAACGGACTTACCTCCAACAGCAAACGCAAATAACGCATCTACAGCATCTTCCTCTGGTGGTAGTAGTGCTGCTAGTGTTAGTGGTCCTGTAGGCGGTACTCTGACAATTCTAGCAGGTGCAAATGTACAAGGCAATCCATCATACGATCCTAATCCTATGACAGTAAAGAAAGGCGATGCAATACAAGTAGTAAACAAAG
>JAICSL010000339.1 GCA_025936955.1 Nitrososphaeraceae archaeon | reverse complement strand
TAAAGTAAATGATGAAAGCGAAATTAAAGAGATCCTAACTTTTATTTCTTCGCTTGAAGAAAAAAGAGGAATTGGAGAAAAAAGTATCAAACTAATACCATCTATCGAAACTGCAAAAGGAGTGGTTAACGCTTATTCGATAGCAAAAACTCATGAAAGAATAAATGCATTGATTTTCGGAGTTTTTGATTTCCTTTATGATATGCATCTTGATTATCTTGAAGATGATGAAATCGGATATACATATGCACGTGCAAAGATTCCTATTGATGCACGAGCCGCAGGAATATCAGCTATTGATGCAGTGTGGCAAAAAATTGACGATATCAATGGATTAATAAAGGATGCCACGATCGCAAAGCGGTTAGGTTATGCGGGAAAAAGTTTAATTCATCCAAATCAGATACAACCAATTCATAAAATATTTCGTCCTAGCAGAAACGAGATTGAATGGGCGAATAAGGTAATAAATGCTCTGGATAGAGCAAGGGAAAAGGGAATAAACAAAGGTGCGGTCAAGATTGAAGGAAAAATGATCGATGCCGTCCACTATAGACAGGCAAAGCTAATTTTAGACACAATTAATCAGTATGAGAATATTTGATCTAGCTGGCTAACGCATGGCTTTCTCATAATAATATTGCGATGAGTACAATAAGTTATCAATAGAGTAGCCAACATCAACAACACTCAGAAATAATAAGACAAGAGTATAAAAATTAGAGGATAAAATATTTTTCATCAGGATTTATTCCTACCACATACACGAGGTTTTTTATTGGGTCTCATTAAAGAAGTAATAAGATGTTTACAGGTATAGTTGAAGGCCTCGCTCAAGTAAAATCCATTTCCAAAGTTAAGAGCAAGAAGAGTGTTGCATCTACTAAGTTGAGCGTAAACCTTCGAAATATCTCTAAGGGCTTAAAAGTTGGAGACAGTGTAAGCATAAATGGTACGTGCCTCACTGTTGTAAAACTTTCCAAAGGAATAGCAGATTTTGAAATGGTAGAGGAGACCGTCAGACGTACATGTCTTAGTTTGGTAAGACCAGGCGATATGGTTAATATCGAGCGGAGCTTAATGGTGGGTGATCGACTAGAAGGACACATAGTCCAGGGTCATATAGACGGTATCGGAATAATTCAAGAAATTATTAGATCTCAAACAGAAATAAAAATATGGATAAAAGTTTCAAATACAGAATTACTACCTTCAATTGTCCCTAAAGGATCAATAGCAATAGATGGGGTAAGTTTGACAGTGATTGATATAAAAAATAATATGGTTTCTGTAACTCTGATACCCCATACTTTATCCGTTACTACATTAGGATTGAAATCAATAGGCGATATGGTTAATATCGAGATAGACATCATTGGCAAATACATAATAAAGAACTTACCAAAAGATTAGTATCTACCTGAACTTTAGTAAAATATATAATGAATTTAACTTATGGTATAGTATAGATATTTGTCTAAAGTTGAGGAAGCAATAGTTTCGTTAAAAGAGGGAAAATTTGTTCTCATACATGATGACAAGGGGCGAGAGAATGAAATTGATATGGTAATTGCAGCCGAATATGTTAGGCCACAACACATAGCAATGATGAGAAATGATGCAGGAGGTTTAATATGTCTAGCTATTGCGAATGAAATTACAACAAAATTGCGTCTAGAATATATGCACGAAATCATGCAAAGCCTATCAAATATTAATCCAGTATTCTCAAAGTTGGCTAACAATAAATCGCCATATGGTGATAAGCCATCTTTTTCAATCACCGTTAATCATCGTGATACATATACAGGAATCACTGATATAGATAGAGCATTAACAATATCTAAGATGGCAGAACTCTGCAAAAAAATTAACTTTGTGAGCATAGATGAATTCACAAGAAATTTTAGAACTCCTGGTCATGTTCCAATTTTGATTGCTTCAAAAGGTTTGCTTCGTGATAGAATGGGACATACTGAACTTTGTACTTACCTTATGCAGATTGCTGGACTGACGCAGGCAACAGTAATTTGTGAAATGATGGATTCCACTACTTTTAAAGCAATGTCAGTGGACAGAGCCAGAGAATATTCTAATAAAACAGGGATTCCTTTACTTGAAGCAAGCCAGATTGTTACATACCCTAGGAGGGATTGACAATAGTTGAACAGAGTTAGAATAGGAATAGTAGTTTCCGAATTTAATAATGGTATTACTTTTCAAATGCTAGAAAAAGCAAAAAAACATATTCAAAAGGTTAATGCAGACACGAGATACGTATGTTATGTACCAGGTTCTTTTGACATGCCATTAATTATAGAG
>JAICSL010000087.1 GCA_025936955.1 Nitrososphaeraceae archaeon | reverse complement strand
CACCCAATATGAATATCGGGAATACTGCAAATGTCACAGCTAAAGGATCGGCGCTAAGCATTACTATTAAAGATCCAAATAGGCATATTATAAGAAATGAGAATAATGTTTCTAGTTTTAACTATGACTTCACTGCTAAAATGGAAGGACAGTATAAAATAGAAGTCAAGAATATTGGTGATTCCGAATTAAACGTCAGTGGTGATACTTTCACCAAAGGTAGCACTATTGCATTAAGCGGACAGATTATGTTAATAATAACAGGTATAATTGTAACAGGCTTGGGTCTTAGACTCAGAATAACCTAGTTTATTTATTCTGCTCTATAGAACAAACCTTAAAACGACCTAGATTGATATAATCACTACAATATTTTCTTGGACATGATTAATAATAGACAAGCTTATAATAGCTAAAAAAATTTATAGACACAACGATGAGTGGACTAATAACGAGAAGCGGCAATCATCGGGTCAGGAAGATTAATGACTTTGAATTTCGAATCGAAAAGGAAGAATCTAAACACATGAATGTTCCTGTAACCATTTATGCTAATGACAGTATCATTTCTAAAATGACAACAGACAGGACTATCGACCAAGCAGTAAATGTTTCAACATTGCCAGGTGTTCAGAAGCACATAGTAGTTCTTCCTGATGGACATGAGGGATATGGATTTCCAGTAGGTGGGGTAGCCGCTACCGATCTTGAAGAAGGTGTTATCAGTCCGGGTGGAGTTGGATATGATATTAATTGTGGCGTCCGGTTGATTAGGACGAGCTTAACCGAAAAGGAAATCAGAATGCACTTAAAGGATATCGTGGATGAACTTTTTAGACATATTCCGGTAGGAATTGGAAGTGAAGGAGCATTTAGATTAACCAGATCAGAGATTGATGAGTTACTTGTTGAGGGTGTAGAATGGGCTATTGAACGAGGGTATGGTTGGAAACAAGATGCGGAAGTATGTGAGGAAGGTGGAAAGATGTTAGGAGCAGATCCTAAGAGTGTTTCAGATATTGCCAGAAAGCGAGGGTCCCCTCAGTTAGGCAGTCTAGGTTCAGGGAATCATTTTCTTGAGATACAGAAAATTGATAAAATTTTTGATGAAGAAGCTGCAAAGGCTATGGGTCTAACACATGAGGGTCAAGCAACTATATTAATTCACTGTGGTTCACGAGGATTTGGACATCAGGTGTGTAGCGATTATCTGCGTGTTTCAGAGATCGCTCTGAGAAAGTATGATATCAAACTAGCTGACAGAGAACTTGCATGCGTACCAAATAATTCCGCCGAAGGTGAGAATTATCGTAAAGCAATGTATTCTGCTTTAAACTTCGCCTGGTCTAACAGACAGATGATAACTCATTGGACACGAACCGCCTTTGAAAAAATATTTAAAAGAAGCGAACAAGAGCTCGATATGAAACTTGTGTATGATGTAGCTCATAATATTGCGAAGGTAGAGCGGCACAATACCGATGGCGAAGGAATGCAGGATCTGGTTGTACATAGAAAGGGAGCTACAAGAGCATTACCTGCTGGCATAGAACAGATTCCTTGGAAATATCGAAATATAGGTCAACCAGTAATTATACCTGGTTCCATGGGGACGGCAAGTTGGATCCTCTTAGGGAATAAAAGGTCTTTAGATTTGAGCTTTGGATCAACTGCCCATGGCGCAGGTAGGATTATGTCAAGGTCTGCTGCAAAGAGAACCCATACTGCAGACGAGGTCAAAAGAAGTCTCGAATCAAAAGGTATTTACATAAAAGCCTTAACAAAGGAAGGCATAGTAGAAGAGACGCCTAACGCATATAAAGATGTTGACGCAGTTGTTGATGTTTCCCACTCTCTCGGGATAGCTACAAAAGTAGTAAGATTAACACCGATAGGTGTGATTAAGGGTTAATGTCCGAAGAAGACCCAGATATTAGTATTATCAAGGCTCGCAAGATGAAAGAGATGCGAGAATTAGCAGCAGCGATGGAAAAGGCAAGGATGAAAAACCAGAATCAAAAAAACCGATCAAAAACAAGCAGTGAAATTATTTCAGGGTATTTATATGATAGAGGACAGGAGGTTCTGAATCTTGCAGAATCTCAATTCCCGCTCCAGACAAAAGCGATTATTAACAGAATTGTAGAACTAATTAACACAGGCGAGATCAACCAGAGGATTTCAGGCGGAGAATTGTTAGCACTATTTCGCACGGTTGGAATAAATGTTAGAGTCAATACAAGTATAAAAATCGAAGATCACGGCAAAATGGTTTCATTCTCTGATAAATTGAAGCAAGAGAAAGATGATACCATTTATGACAGTAACGATTAACATTAGATAAGATTCTATTGATTCTATGACTTTATAGAAATTGATGGCAGCACAGAAAGATAATTTGTTGCTGCTGAAAGACGAATGTAAACATGGTTACAATAAGAAATCCCCAACAATAAACTATGTAGTACTCGTAAGTGTTTGTACACGACTAAATTGAAGAATAACACATACCACCATTTATTGTAGAAGGTAGAGTTGTCAAAAAAAAATATACGTGTTAAAAAAATTTAAGAATTAAAGGATGCTATAGCATCAATCTGATTATTGTGTTATGCGCTTTTTATAATTATGGTCATGTTTTTGTGGTTCTTTTTATTGTGATAAACGCAGAAATTCTTTTAATCAATAGTATAACATCAAGCTGGCCATTTGGTTATACATTATACCATATGTATTATTATCAAATAAGATTATCTATTTAATGAATGTAGGTGGTATTTGATCAAGTTTTATCAACCTATCCAGTCCTCTATATAACTTGTCAAAAAAACTTTTTCAAAAATCATTCTATTAGTATTACTTTTGTATTTTCAACTTGCTTAAATTACTTTTTCTATTATTATAAAAACAACCCAAGAACATTTATGAATACTAACAAGACTTCAAGTTTAATCTATAAGTTAGTATAACACATTTAAATAGGAATTCCAAATTCAGCTTATATATTTGATGGGTAGACCTTTAACAATAGCATAGTATAACTGAAATCGAATAATTAAGATGTTACCAATCTATATGTATTCTAAACTATTTGAATACTATTTGAATAGCTGTTTTCTTTAAGTGACAGATTTAGTATCATCACATAATCGTTCTCCCTAACTGTTCTTAGTTCACCTACGTATATCATATTTTGTATTATTGGCTTGACCTTCAATTACTACCAATGTTAGAGTCGATTTTATCCTGTCGATCTTTCTCATATGCCAGGTTATAGTTTCTCTTACCTTATCCATACTATCCGCCTGAATCTTCACAAGTATATCATGCGCACCATATATTCCATTTACTTCATTTACACTGGGTAGAGTCTTCAGTGTTCTTATTATCTCATCTTCTTCCCCTAATTCGCAGTTGATCAATACATAGGCAGTTGGCATTGTTGAGTATGGGAGGAGTAGCAGCTATTAAATGCTACAATTATTTGCCTAAGAAATGCAAATTCGAAGGTCATGTATGATAAATGAAATAAGGAACATGTTTGGAGGGTATTAGATTCCAATATGCGAACTCATTGGATCGAACTAAAAAACAGTGCTATGATTGGAAGCCCAACATAAATCCCTACACCAACAAGATTATAACATTTCTCGTCAACTCAAACAAATTGAGTACAACAAATTATTTTACAAATGTGGTTAATGATTCATCCTTCTCCATTATTACTATTATTCTCATCTCTTTTTTTTACTTCTTCATTTGTTTCAACCTTTTTTCTTTTTAGAACGAAATAAAGCATTACTAGAATAATTGCTATAAGAATATAGTTAACAGGAGGACTGATCGCCTTTGTAATTAAACCGACCTTTGGAATAATATAAATTACTTTACCTATATAATTTTCTTCTTTAATAGGATAATCTATAAACCTTATTGAACCCGGATTAGCATCACCTTTGGTTCTAATAACTCTGTCTCCCTGGAAATTGGTTCGTATCTCTGCAACTCTATGCACAATTGTTTCATGTTGACCTCCTTCGGTTACACCGGGTGACTTGAATACGATAATGTCACCCACATTGAGACTATTAAAGGAAGAATCACCTACGTTAGCATGCTTAACAATGAGGAAATCACCTACGTTAAGCTTAGGCACCATACTTTCGCTTGCAACCATATAAAATGGATTATTGACGCCTGTTGCAAATCGAAGACCAACCCAGATCACTGAGATTCCTATCAGAATAATTATAACGTATTTGATTTCAGTTGTAATTCTTGATTTAGTCTCTTTATTCAACAATAGATCCTTTGAATTCATTGCACATTAGATAAACGTTACCATACTTCTTAGTAATCATCTTAAGTGGCAATGATAGCAAGAAAGGTCAATCTTTGTTAACAAGGATCGATTAAAATAAATGACTCAAATGAACAATATTCAAAAAATACTGATTCTGGCCCATCTTGTGAAATATTGATTATAGAACAGACACGGGCCCGAATCAGTTTAGTACGACTGGTGTACATCTTATGTAGCACGAATACTAAAAGTTTCCGATTAAATCACAGTTATAATCAAAATACTGGCGTATTCTAACTCTACAATGATGATGATAGGATGAATGTAAGAAAATCACAAATAAGTATTTTAGATAAAGATCTTTAATAAGAATGTTGTTCTACTTTGTGCTGTTTTAATTTCCTAAATGAGGTACACCTAAAATCGCACTTATCACATTTCCAATGATTTGCTCTTGCATATTCATATTTGCTATATACTTCTGAACCATTTTCATAAGTTTTATTAGAGAAATTAAAGGTAACAGGATTATAGTTAATTTTATATTTTAACTTAGCTCTATCAATATCCAATGGCCCTCAGAAAAATAACCCAGAAAAAGGTTAAAAATATCTAACTCAAAAATGATGAAGTGATTTCCTAAAAAATGTAAATTTATTATGACGTAACTATAGTTTAGTATTGTGCCCAACGACGTGTTATGTATGACAGTATAGAAAATAGAGTAACAGTGTCAATAAAAGAAATAGAATAATCAACCTCCTTTTTATGATTTGCTTGAATTAAATACCATGAGGACCAAAAATAATAAAGATTTACCATAGATCTAAATACTATAGACATGATTTGATATTAAAAGACTATTATTTATCAAAATAAATGAGATTCTATGACAAATATTAGATTCTAATAGAAACACATGGATAAAAGAAAATCCTAACCTGCTAGCTTAAGACTACAGAAGATTAAGTGGAAATGATATGGTTTGGGTTTAAAGAATCTAGACATAATAGAGCTTGTCTTTTTCTTTTACCACTCGCTCATTCAAAGTAATATAGTAATAGATACTACTCCAATGTGATTGAACAAGATCCAAAAATGTATGAATATATCTGAATAATAATAGATCTTAAAAGAGGGGGAAAATATCTTTAAAACGGATCGTTTTATTCTATATGACTATAGTTTTTAATATTACACACTTTAAGAATTCAATGAATGCTTTAATGTTCTAGGTGGTTATTTGATTACATAACATAAGCTAAACAGACATTTGATCTGCAATTTTCTTAATATCCCAAAGTGATTTATTTTGTGTATGATCATGAGATAGTATTCCATTTCTAATTAATTGATCTACAATCATGGCAGCCATTGGCAGGGCACCTGTAGCTCCTGGAGAGTTATAATTAAGAACATGTAGAGAATTGTTTTTATTAACAATCATAGTATCAGAAACAAATTTTCCAGATTTATCTATTAAAGATGATCTAATACCGGATACTCCTTTCTGAATAAACAACGAAGGTTTTAGTTGTGGTAAAAACTCTTTAACTCGATTTATCATCATAGTTTTGGAGAAAGAACTTTTTAGTTCATTGCCTGCAAGAGATAAAAATTGTTTGTCTAAAAGAAGTTTACGAATTCCAGTATGAGTGAACTCAAAAATCTTTTGAAAGCCCTTTAAATTATCACTCCAGTTATAAGCATATGGACTTAGTACAGGAACTGCGTTTGGACCGATCTCACACCTTCCATCGACACGTATTATCCAATGGGGATCTAGAAAGGGATATTCTGGATATTTGGGTACAGAGTATATACTTGTTTTTGTTAAATTGTGATACTCTTGTGGCGCGTGCCAGTATTCTCCTCTAAAATGCAAATCAGCATATGTATTAGCTACTCCCATGTTATGAGCTATATCAATTGCTCCACCTCCAGCCGCATTAATTAGATAATCTACAGAAATTGCACCTTTGTTCGTTTGAATAACAATATTATTATTTCTGTACTTAATTCTTTTTACTTTTGTTTCAACACTAACATGACAACCGAACTTCCTTGAATCTTCAGCAAGATGTCTTGCAATAGACCCATATTCAACAGAAGCATCCTTGGAACAATAGATAGCACACATGCAACGCACATTTGGCTCAATCCTAGAAACTTCGTCCTTCCATAAAAATCTCAATTCTTCTTTCTTCAAACCGTTAGAATATCCCCATTCTAAATATTTCTGCAGATTATCTATTCCCTTGTCGTACGTAGCTACTTCTAACACACCGTCCTGTTTAAAGGGTAACGATTTTTGTATGCAGTAGTCGTTCAACATATCGAACCCAAGGAATGCGGCTTTTGAAAATAGTCTTTTTTCAAGAGGGTTATATAAAAATGGGGCATGAACTTTTCCCGTGTTTCTTGAACTTGTATGAGAGGCAATCTCACGAGTTTGCTCTATGAGTATAGTCTTTGAATTAGAGAAGGAGGACAAAAAATACGCTAAAGAAGAGCCCATTATTCCACTTCCAATAACTGCAATATCATAATGCTTCTGCAAACCCATCTAAATTTTCCTACACGTATGCATATTTATTATGGTCGAATTTAAGATGTTGTCTTAAGATATTATTCCAATCAACAACTACATCAATATGCAATCGTTTGACCATGTAAAAGGTATCACATTTTTCGAAAGGCAT
>JAICSL010000358.1 GCA_025936955.1 Nitrososphaeraceae archaeon | reverse complement strand
GAGTAACTACGACATCTCCTAATTCTGTGATCGTATTCAGTCTAAGCTGAATCTGTTCTAGCGCTAACTTAGCAGACCCTACCATCTTATTCATCTTGCGTATTTGTGATAATTCACCAGACAATATCTTAGCATAAGGACTTTCATGATTTTGCATGGATTGAACTATACGTTTGAAAATCGCCTCATCTTTTTCGCGCATTTTTGAGGATATATTATCAAGCTTAGAAATTTGCGCTTGAAGTTGTTTTTGTGCTTCTTCTATTCTTGGCTTCAAAGGGGATTGAGGTTTAATGTTCTCCATCAATTTGTGTCCTACACTTTCGCCTTGTTGTGGCTTTACCCACTTATTACCAAATGACATGTTAACTGAAATACACCAATTTTCTAGATGCATTCTTATGTAAAAGAGGGACTGTACGAACAACACGTGTAACCATAGTTACATATTCTAGAGTTACACCCCCATTTTTATGAGTTGTATATGTGGTTTTGAATACAATTATCATGTGCTTTAGATTAGGCTCTGTATACAAGCTGATCAAAATAGTGATAGAATGAGAAAAGATTGAGTAGATATTTAGGAATTAATTTCTTATTTTTACGCATAATAATTTGTTTGGATAAGTATGAGATGAAAAATATTATTTGCTCATGCGACCTCGTAAGTAAACTAATAGTGAAAACCGTCTCTATTAGATGTCTTTATCACCTCTCTATGATGCCGAATGAAAGAATTAAATTTAATTCGTTGAAAAATATATATGTTGACACAAGTTTTTTAGATACTGCTAGCAAACACAATGACAAAAGAGAAGATTAAGGTAAACAATAGAAATTATGATGTAACAATTAATGATCAGACTCAACTTTACGCCATGAAATTGCGTAGACTTTACCAGCAGAGCTATTCAGATATGGAGAGTTTTGATGAGGTTAGTACTGAGATCTCGTCGACCATCAATGGTCTGCTAAAAAATGCTGTTTCTCCCGAAGTCAAAGAAGACGATATGGACGGTGTAGTTCAACAAATTCTTAGAATTTTTGAAAAAAAATCCTCCTCAAAATAGAGTTTTAGACGCTTATTAATCAGATTAGAACATAAGAAATCCGTTCTTGCAAAAGCGGACTTAAACCAGGCAATGGCTTATTCACAATCATCTTTGAACATAAGTTTAGTATTAGATCAATTAAATAACAAAAATAAAATTGCCCTTGATGAAAAGGTAATCAAATTCAAAGGTTGAAAAAGTATGGGATCTAATGTTATTAAAAAATGTATCAATATCAATTGCGGATTATCCTATGAAATAAATAGTGATATCTATAGATGTTCTACTTGTTCTTCACTCCTGGATATAGAATATAGAGAAACACCGCCAAAAGGTCTCATAAATGTTTTCTACAATAGGAGGAACCATGGCGGAAATATATATAATGAGAGTGGGGTCTGGCGTTTTCGAGATTTAATCAATTTTGCTGGTATCGATACAGAAAGTTTTGCTGAATGTTCTCGAATCCTAGTATCTCTAGACGGTTCGGAGGGAAGGCTTTCCAGACCATATAAGATGAGTAAAGTGGCAGACTATGTCAACATGGATCATAATTGTTTGTTATTACAGCCAGAGGGATATAATCCAAGTGGTTCATTCAAGGATAATGGTATGTCTACAGAAGTAACTCATGCAAAGATTCTAAGGTTCAAAAAATTAGTCTGCGCGTCAAATGGAAACACATCTGCCTCAGCAGCAATGTATGCCGCAAATGAAGCCATGGATTGTGAAGTTTATATTCCAAAAGGCGAAATAGCCCCCGGGAAATTAGGTCAAGCATTCCAATTTGGTGCACAAGTCTTGCAAGTGGACGGCAATTTTGATGATGCTCTTAGCACTTCGTTGGAAAGAGCCAGAGAATATGGAGGATATACAGTTAATTCCGTAAATCCATTTCGCATTGAAGGACAGAAAACGATAATATATAGAATATTGGAATACTTGGATTGGAATCCACCCGATTGGATAGTATATCCTGGAGGTGCTTTGGGTAATACCTCGAGTTGTGGTAAATCACTTATTGAATTATATGAATGGGGCTGGATAAAGAAAATACCGAGAATCATTATAGTCAATGCGGAAGGCGCTAATGCATTCTAT
>JAICSL010000263.1 GCA_025936955.1 Nitrososphaeraceae archaeon | reverse complement strand
CCTATAATATTTGATATTTTGTTATTAACATGTCCACGCAATATTTTCTTATCATTAGATATCTTCATAACAGCAAAGAGAATTGGAACAGAAGTAATTGCGTTTATTACTGCAGCGTATATCAAAGATTTAATTGGATCGATATTAACAAAATTCATCAACAATCCAATTGCTGTCGATGCTGCTATTATAATATAAAAAGCCTTGGCCTGTTTGAATTTTTTGTTTAGTCCTTGCTTCCATTCAAAGGCATCTGCTAATGCATAACCTGATGAGCCTGCTAATACGGGTACTGCTAATAGTCCAGTGCCAATTATACCAAGAGCAAAAATTGTCTTTGATATTTCTCCTGCATGTGGAAATGTCTTTACTAGTGGTTCTAATGCCTTTGCTGCTTGCTCTGCAGATTGTATATCAGTAACACCATGAGCATGAAGACTTCCAGAAGTGGTGATCATTATAGCCCACACAATCAACTCTGCAAATCCCATTCCAACAGCGATATCTCTCTTCATTAACTTTATTTCTTTTTTTGAAATCGTGGGACGGCCTTTACCAATTTCCTTTATTTTATGTTTAGCAACATCTTCTTCAGCTTCCTCAGATGTCTGCCAGAAAAATAGGTATGGAGATATGGAAGTTCCAACTATAGCAACGAACATCATTGCAAATTCTGGTGTAAGTTCAATATGAGGAACAATGCTTGAGAAAAGAATTTGATTCCAATTTCCTCCAACAATTATTGCAGTTACAACATAAGTAAAAAGAGAGATCGTAAGAAATGTTAGAATCTTAACATATTTTTTATATGGCACAAAGATTACTGAAACAATAATAAATGCAGTAAAAGAAAGTGTTGCAACAAATACTGATAAATTAGGAAAAATAAGTCTGACAGAAGCTCCCATGGCAGCAATGTCTGCACCTATGTTTATTGTATTTGCAAGAAGTAAGAGACCTGCAAGTGGGAAAACAATTTTTCTTGAATATCTTTTCTTTATGACTGAAGATAATCCACTACCTGTTACAAGACCAATACGTGCACACATTTCTTGAATGACCATCATCATCGGGTATTGAAATAGCGCCATCCATAACATTCCAAACCCAAACTGCGATCCTGCTTGGGAAAACGTTGCTATGCCAGATGGATCATCATCGGATGCTCCTGTTATTATCCCTGGACCTAAAGACTTGATGGTTTCTTTAAATGAGGAAGAGGAAAAATGCCCTGATGAAGACTCCGAGGAACATTTACCGGGAGATGCAAGAGTATATTTTTTTCTTTCATCTTTTTCATCACAGTCATCCAATCAATCAATCACCATGATATTTGATATCATAAATTCTAGCAATTTCTATTTTTTATCTATTTGTATCAAATGTTCTAATTAAGTGTAGTTAGGTATGTTATATTACAACAGTATATTGAAACTAGGAGATTTTAACATTTATTCTCAGAAAGTAATTCCGGAGATCAATAGAACATTCTATCAGTCCCCATATCATAATTAATATTATAAACAAGATAGAACACATATAATATTGATATTTGATTAAATTATTGCCAGAATGTATAAAATGTAATTCGCCTGTAACTGATTCAGTCGAGCCAGAAGTAGAACAACATAAAACAATAAAGAAAGGTCGCTATATTGCCGATAACCATGTATGGATATGCGATGAGTGTAGAGGGATATTAGAAAAAGACAAATCACATTCCGTTAGTAAAGATGACAATCAAGATGATCTTATATGAACGTCAAGATCGTCCAACATGTCTCCTAATAGACCCATGATAAATAAGACTAAGGATAATGAAGTTTATAGTATGTTTAGAAAAAATAGGCAACTCTTTTTTTCTTTTTTCCTTTTTATCTTGGAATTTATTATAACTAATTATTTGATTTCATATCCATGCAAGACTTTACGAATGAGGTCTGATACGATTATCTCGATCTCAAGATATATCTTAAAAAGAAAGAGAATATAATCGATCAGATTGCTACTACCAGATTCGAAAAGAAGAATCCTAACTGAATCCAAAATGAGATGTAACGCTCATTGTGATTTAACTAATCCAACTATGTATATGGATTTTGATTGACAAAGATCTTTAGTGTATTTGAATGTCTTGAGGAAGTAGAAACTGAATAGATATCCCCAAGATATACATTGCTGCTAACATAACTCCTACTTTCAGTCCAATCTCTTTCTTAAGGAACATAGGAACAAGAGCGATTACTGTAAAGAGTGTTACAAGGATCATCTGATAAGTTAGAATAGGATTTCTATCAATATGGACATAAAATCCGCCATGATACATAGCAGCAAATACAGCTAAGGCAAGAAGCAACGTATTATTAAGAATCTTTGATCCAAGTACATTTGCTATTGCAATAGAAGCGCCTATCCCTCCTCTTCTCGACAAAAACATCATAGATATTTTCTCTGGCATTTCAGCCGCTATTGGACTGATAATTACAGCTAATACTACAACTGAAACTCCAGTATCAATTGAAAATTGCTCTAAGGAGCGAATAAATGGTTCTGCGCCAAAAAAGATCCCAATAGTACCAGCTGCGAAAACCAATATTGCTTTGAGCATTGTTTTATCTAAACTCCTTCCTCGAGTTAAATTATCATTAAATTGATCTTCTCTTCTGACTTCATCAACTGTTGTATTCTCTTTTTCTAACCTAGGAGAAGATGATAATTGCTGATCCTCTTTTGATTTTATTATCTTCGCTTCTGATCGTACTTGCATTGTTTTTTTTGCCTCAGATTTCATTTCCACAAATGCCATAATTACATATGCCACAAATAATCCAGCGAAGATAATTCCATCAAAAAAGGTATATCCATCAAAAAAGAGAATTGCACTAGCTATTGCTGTTACAAGTAGAAATATCTTATCTAGTTTGAACATTTCAACGTTTATCCCTTTAGTAGGTGCTTTAGATAGGCGTGTTGTGGAAATAAGCAGCATAATCGCAAAACCTAGTGTCATCATCAATAAATTACTGCCTAATCCTGAACCTACTGCAATTCCATAAAAACCAACAGAAGAAGCATAAATTACTACTGCCATTTCAGGTAACGTGGTTGCAACACTCAACAGTGTTCGACCAACAAACTTAGCTCCATACCTATT
>JAICSL010000098.1 GCA_025936955.1 Nitrososphaeraceae archaeon | reverse complement strand
TTCCTTTTGTCTTATAGTCAAACTTTAGTTTATTATTCTGTTTACCTTCAATATCATAGATTATATTCTTTGCAGCAACCTTTGCCTCCCTTATGGCATGTTGAGCTGTAGGAGGATAAGGTTTTCCTGTATGTGGATCTATTATAGAGGCACAATCGCCAAGTGCATAAGTTTCTCCTTCATACCCTTTAACTTCAAGAAAATTGTTAACAATTATGGCGTGTCTTTTATCATGTTCACACAATAGACTGGCAGTGAGATCAGTAGGTGTAACTCCTGCGGCCCACACAATTGTATGGCAGGATATGATCTTACCGTCGTCTAATTTTGCAGTACTAGAAGTAGCTCCTACTACCTGTTTGTTCATTATAAATTCTACGCCTTTTGCTTTGAGTTTCTGCAGTGCCCATTCTCCTAATTTCTCATCTACTTGTTCTAATATTTTGTCAGTGGCGTTTACAAGTATGACTCTAACATCCGACATGTAAATATTTTTGTAATATGCTCTAGTAGTTTCTCTTACAAAGTCATTTAACTCACCGACTGTTTCAATACCGTTAAATCCTCCTCCTACCACAACAAACGTCAGTAGACTTTTTGTTAAAGCTCTATCTTCTCTTTCAATGTTTGCCTGCTCTAGTATACTCAAAATATGATTTCTTACATCAATTGCATCATGTATGCTCATCATAGTAAATGAGTGCTTTTTTACTTCCGTCATACCAAAGAACTTTGTTTGACTTCCAAGTGCGATAACAAGATAATCATATTTCAGTGTGTGTTCATTCCATGAAGCCGGTTCAGACACTTTTCCAATTGGATACCTTACAAAGATATGCTTGTTTTTCAAGTCTATTGATTCAACACTGGCCTCATAAAAATTGGCTTTATTACAAAATGATCTGATAGGTGTCAGTATATGTCTTGTCTCTATCATACCAGAAGCTACTTCGGGAAGCATAGGAGTAAAGAGAAGAAAATTGTCTCTACTTACGAGCGTAATTCCTATGTGCTCATTATTTTTAAATTTCTTTTGTAGCCTTTTTAATACCTCTACTCCTGCAAATCCACTTCCTAATATTATGATATGTACTGAATCATTGGAAGCATCCGAAGAAGAGGAAGAGGAAGATGTAGCTGTAATGTATGTGACGTTTTTAGTCATATCTGATCCTCATCTATAACTTTTATTATAACTAATTTTATGGTCTTTCCTATTTCTCTTCTGTCTTTCTCCGGTTTACTCCACATGATGATAATCTACCAATTTGTCATAAAATCTAACTGATTTAATGTTTGCAAATTCAAGCATTCCATATCTGGATAGCTCTCTACCAAAGCCACTCTTCTTTACTCCTCCAAAGGGAACTCTGGGATCAGAAGCTACCACATTGTTCACACTTACTATTCCAGACTGTATCAATCTTGATAGGTTCTCAGCTTTATCGAGATCCTCAGTCCACATACATGCCCCAAGTCCATATTGTGTATCGTTTGCAAGCTTTATAGCCTGCATTTCATCGTCGGCTATTATTATTGGTGCAACAGGACCGAAGACTTCTTCCTGTACTATATGCATTTTTGGTGAAATATTTTTGAATACAGTTGGCCTGTAGAAATAACCCTTGTTTTTATTCTTTAACCGCTCACCGCCTGTAAGTAGTTCTGCACCCTCTTTGATTGAGTCTTTAACTACAGAATCTATGCTCTCCAGACTCTTACTATTTACTAGTGGCCCTATATCGGTGTCGTCTGAAAGAGGATCACCAACTCTGAGTTTCTCGGTCTTTTGAACAAATTTTTCAATGAATTCGTTTGCAATCTTCTTTACTATGATAAACCGCTTTGATGCTATGCAGCTCTGGCCACAATTAATAAATCTACCTTTGACTGCACCATCGGATGCTTTCTCGATATCTGCATCTTCAAACACTATAAACGGATCACTTCCACCTAGCTCAAGCACTGTTTTCTTTACTTGTGAAGTAGCTCTCTGCGCCACTTTTGCTCCGGCTGAAATGCTTCCAGTAAATGTTACAGCATTAATGTCCGAATCAATCAGTGACTCTGCAATGCTGGAATCTCCTATTAGAGTTTGAAACACGCCCTCTGGTAGCCCAACTTTGTTGAAAGCCTTTTCTATTTCAATTCCACATTGCATTGTGGCACTTGCAGGTTTCAATACTATAGTGTTACCAATCATTAATGAAGGAGCTGCAAATCTTAATGCCTGCCAGTAAGGAAAATTCCATGGCATTATACTGCCGATTACTCCAAGAGGCTGAAATGTTACGAAAGTTTTTCTAGCATCTGTATTAATAATTTCATCTGTTGCAAAAATCTTCCCGTTATCTGCAAAATATTCCATTGCCCATGCACATTTTTCAACTTCAGATTTGGCTTCTTTTATCGCCTTTCCCATTTCATTTGTTGCAGTTTTAGCAAGGTTCTCCTTGTTCTTTCTCAATTCATTTGCAAAGTCGTGAATAAAATCGATTCTTTTATTGATGTCTTTATTCCATTCCTCATCAAATGCAATTCGCGCTTTCTTTACTTTGTCATTTATCTGCTCTTTAGTAATTATTTCGTATCGATCGATAACCTCTTCTGTTGCAGGATTTATTGTCTTTAATTCTGCTGTTGATGCTGATGATCTGTTTCCTTCTTGATTCAAGGATTTATAACACCTCTACCAAGAATTTTACCCTCTTTTAACATTGTCAATGCTTCTGTTGCTTGATCGAGTTTGAACCGATTTGAAACAAGTGGTTTGATTATTCCTCTTTTTGCCAAGGAAACCAACTCTATCATATCGCTTAGTGTCCCAGTATAAGATCCAATTAACCTGTATGCTCTAGTTGGCATACTGACTAAACCTAACTTTAGTTCACCTCCAAAGAGCCCAACCAGGACTAACCTTGCTCTTCTTCTAAGAAATTGCATGTCAGCTTCGACAGTCTTTGAAGCGTTGACAAAGTCAATTACTGCATCCGTACCAAGTTTATCAGTTAATTCCATAATAGCTTTTACAGGATCTTCCTTTTTTGAATTGACTACGTCATCTGCACCACCATCTTCTTTTGCAGCTTTTAACTTATCGTCTCCTATATCCATCGCAATTATCCTGGCACCAGTAACTGCTTTTGCTAACTGCATAGCCATCAGGCCCAGTCCTCCTGCACCAACTATTACAACAGTATCATCTGGCTTTAGATTAGCATTCTTTACTGCTCCATATGCCGTGAGAGCAGAACATGACAATGTTGCAGCAGCGTCAATATCAATATCTTCCCCTATTTTCACAAGATATTTGTAACTTGGAACCAATACATACTCTGAATAACCTCCGTCGACATAGACGCCTAACGATCTAGGTTTATCGCATAGATTCTCTTCGCCAATTCTACATGCAGGACACAGTCCCTCACCTATCCAAGGATATACAAGGACTTTATCATTTTTGCTAAATCCCTCTGCTTGTTCGCCCAGAGTATCTATCGTTCCTGCTATCTCGTGACCAGGAGTCAATGGGTATTTTACTCCTCTATCTGTAGTGTTTAAAAATAGTCCATGTGGCCCCTCATATCCTCCTTCCCATAAGTGGATATCGCTATGACAAACTCCAGCTGAATTTACTTTAATAAGAACCTGTGATCCCTTGGGCTTAGGAGTTTCGAGATGTTGTATTTTTAAAGATTCTTTTGGTTTAACTATTTGCGCTGCGTTCATTTATGTACTATAACTGATAACCATAGATAAAAAAGGGATGCACTACTATGCAATAGTTTGAACATGTATTTTACATGTTAGTGCGTCGCAAAGTACGGAGTGCATTTGCATTCTGTTGCAGGCGTTTGCATTCGACAATTTTCATATCCTTATGTGAAACATCCGATGATATCAAGACAAACCTAGATGTGCTATTTTTTGCTGCTAAGAAGATATAGAATAGTTACAGATGCAATTTTTCAGAAGAGATACAAGGATTCATTGAATCCAACTTTTTTTAACTTTGTTATATTTTAATAAACTCCATGTTCACGTCATCGTGTAGAGTAATCATGCATCCCGCTAGCCAAACTACAATGTTCTATTGATTTCAACATTGCCATGAATAGTGAAGCGAGATTTTTGTACCGCTCAATTAAAAACTGTATGAGAATCTCAAAACAAAAGTGGGATAGCAGTCCTCAATTATTCCTGAAATATAAAAATAATAAAGATAAACAAGGTAAAAAAGTGAGTATCTTAGGACAGATCACTCTATATTCAAAATATCAAAAGCAAACAGGCATACTTCTCTGCGGTAATCTGAAGCGGCTTACAATTTAAAATTTATGAAGCCCTTTGTCTATATGCTGAGAATTAGTAATAAGTTTCGCCGGTTACCATACAAAGATATTAAGGTGAAATTAGAAAGGAGTATGATATCTAATTCAATGAAAAAAGATTCGGAACAACCAATAGAAGACCTTGATCTCAAGACAGAAACTGTTCTTGTATTACAGGGTGGAGGTTCTTTAGGTGCATACGAATGCGGCGTTTACAAATGCTTGCATAAATATGGAATTAAATTTGACGTATTGGCAGGTTCTTCTATCGGAGCTATAAATGCTTCTATAATATGTTCAGCTCAAAATGCAGGCAAAGATGTACCTACATTATTGGAGGATTTTTGGTTATCTTTAGCTGAAAATATTAGTCCTCCAAATCCGCTTTTATTATCATCTCCATATATTTCGCCGGACAAAATGATGGCCATATGGTCTTCTATGTATTCCATCTTTTATGGTAATCCCAAAGCTTTTTTGCCCAAGTGGTTTATGCCCGAATCTCCAGACTATTTCTTACCGTTTAAATGGACCTATCTTTATGATGTAACTCCATTAAAAAAGACTTTGAGGCAATATGTCGATTTTGATAAATTAAAGAAAATGAATCTAGAGGCTAATCCAAAAAAGAGTAATACATCAAATCACTATGACTGTAGGCTTATTATAACTTCCACAGACATACAGAAAGGAGAACCTGTTATATTTGATAGCGCTCGTATGAATGTTGAAGTAGACGATCTGGTTGCTTGCGTCGGATATCCTTTTTATGGGATAAGGTGGAGCGAGAAAAATGGTAGACATCTCTGGGATGGAAGCTTGCTTACCAATACTCCAATGATGGAAGTAATAAAACGTTCGCAACAAGCAGACAAGAATTTTTATATTGTGGATGTTTTTCCACGACAACAAAAAGAGCTTCCTTCGAATATGGTAGAAGTATGGCATAGAGCTAGAGATATTATATTCATGGATAAAACAGACAAGAATATAGAGATGCTAAAGGTAAATGAAAGATACATTGATCTATTGAGAAAAATGTATAAAGTAATGAACGCAGGGAGTAACCCATCGGATGCTAACATCAAGTCCAGACTCGAAATTGAGCCCGAATATAATGCGCTTGTGAAAAGAATTGGAAGATCAGTAAAAGATCTCGTGCGTATAGGACGAAGAGAAACACTTCATTATCTATTAGAAGATGCTGACTTTTCTATTTACAGAGTAAAGAAGTTAATAGCAGAGGGTGAAAAAGACGCTGAACATATTCTGGCAAGAAAAAGAGAAAATGACACAAATGCAGAGCATAACCTTCGATAGTATGTTCTCTTATACTAAATATATCAAGATAAACAAAGCTAAGATTTGATATGGTTTTTGATGATTTTCCATTCTGGATACGTTTTGCGCACTTTATTAACATAATATTTATCACTCTTTTGATCCGTAGTGGTATAGAGATACTAAGTGCATTACCAAAGCTGTACTGGCATGATCATTGTATACCTGGAACAGAATGGATCAAATTTACGAGGAAAAAAATGCCAAAAGACAAGCTATGGATATCGCTGGATGAGGAGGAGTCATTTTCATCTTGGATAGCCTTGCCAGGACATAAAAATCTTGGTTTGGGAAGACATTGGCACTTCTTTTCTATTGTTTTTTGGATAGCAAATGGGGCAATATATTATATCTTACTTTTTACAAGTGACGAATGGCAGAGATTAGTTCCAACTTCATGGTCAATTATTCCCCAAGCTCTTCATGATACCCTATTATATGCATCGTTTCATTTTCCTCCTGCTGGCCATCCTTATAATGCCATACAACAACTCACCTATTTTGTAGTTGTTTTCCTCCTCGGGCCGTTTATGATCGCGACAGGGTCTGCTATGTCTCCTGCAATTGATGCGAGGTTTCCATGGTATCCAAGGATATTCAGAGGCCGACAGACAGCAAGAAGTCTTCACTTTTTGGGGATGGTTGCTTTTGTTTTATTTATCATTATTCATCTGACTATGGTTACAGCTGAACGATTCTCAGAGAACCTAGGAAATATTGTATTCGGTCATGTAACTAGTTTTGGAGTTGCGGCTGGATTATTTGCACTTTTGGTAATAGCAGTTTTAATAGTCAATATCTGGGCTACAAGAATTTCT
>JAICSL010000197.1 GCA_025936955.1 Nitrososphaeraceae archaeon | reverse complement strand
TCAATTGAGAGGTCTGTACTCGGTAAAATGATATCAGATTGAACGATTTCTTTTGATTCCAATTGTTTTCCATTTTTTTCTACAATGTTTGTCAACTCTGTTAGGCGATTTCTAAACTCCCTGTCGTCGGACCTCTCATTACTTACTAACTGGACTATCGAGTTATCGATTTCATTTAATTTTTTCAATGTCTTGTTGTCTACTGTAAATTGACCTTCTCCCATGATTCTAACAATTTTTGTTCTCCTAGTTGGTTCAGCAATTGCTGCCACTTTTTTTGGTTTAGTAGCTTTACTACCACCCTTAGTCGTTGTCTTTGTCTTCTTTGAGAGGACAGCTTTTCGCTTAATACCTGTCTTCAAAGCCTTATTATTATTTTTATTTTTATTTGGTTTCTGTATTTTCTTTCCCTTGATAGCCGACCTTTTTTTACTTACTACTGCAGTCTTTTGAAGTTTCTTGCTGCTGCTGTTATTAAGTGTCTTTTGTCCTTTACCTCCTTTGCCTGATAATGCTATTGCTGTCTTTTTTTTGCCTTTTATCTCTTTTTTAATCGGTTTATCACGCTTCATTGCTGTGCTTCTTGTTCCTCCTCTAGTACCTGTTTCTTTTTACGTCTCTCTGCCTTTAACTTTGCTAATTCTTCATCAACTGAACTTTTTATTGAACTTTTTTCTAGTTCTATTTCAATGTCATTCTTGTTTGATGTATAATCAGAGAGAACACCTGAATCAATCATCTCATCCAAAGCTTGAGACTTTGACTTCATTTTTTCAGTCTTGTCTTCTGCTCTACTCATAGCCATGCCGACATCGGTCATCTCCTCTGAAATTCCTGTAACGCTTTCTTTGATGCGGACTTGAGCTTCGGCCGCAGAATATTGTGCTTTTATAACTTCTTTTCTTGATTTGAATTCTTCTACTTTTGCTGACAAACGTTTCTCTGTCTGTTCAAGTTTATCTTGCTCTGCTTGCATATCTGTTATCTGTTTGTCCAAGCTTTGAACATGCAACATGTTTGCATTCTTACGTTCTAATGCTAATTTTGCCAAATCCTCTCTATCTGAATCCATTGATCTGCGAGCCTGTTCGTCAAGAGTATGAATATTGTCCCAAAGTTTGGCCTTTTGCATTTCAAGTCGTTTTTTAGCAGTTATCACTTCAGCAATATCTCTACGTAATTTGTTTAACATTTCAGTTTGTTTAACAAAGGAATAATCAAGTGCTTCCCTTGGATCCTCGTATTTATCCAAAAGAATATTCACCTTCTGTTTAATTACCGTTGTAATACGATTCATTAGACCCATGTATGTCGATTAATATAATCGCAATTTGTTATTAAATGTGACGCAATGCTGAATAGTATAATTATTATTTAAATCTATATTCCATAGTCAAACCTGTGTTGTTCATGTTCATCAGGTGAACTGTAGTCTTCTTTCTTTTTAAAATGTCCCCAGTAGAGTAGAATTCCACCTACAAATAACATTGCGACAACAAATTTTTCATTTGTAATCCTTGCATTAACATAATTATCTAGGTAAACTTCAAAAGAGTAAATGGTAGTTATCAAGTATAGATTTCTTAATGCAATGATGGCTGCCATAACAATGAAAAGTATTCCCGTTCCAAACATCCAATTTCGTCGAGGTTGTCTTTCTCTACCCTGTCTATTGAATCTCATGGCTGATTTCTACACCAATCTTATCCCTGGATGTTTCATTTTATTTCTTTTTGCTGCATTCAGTAGCATAGGAGTTAAGATTTCTGCTTGATAGGTCATCGACAAAGGTCCTAGATAAATAGAACGAAGTCCACTGATTTCAGAGATCAAAATACTAAGTGTTGATACATTGTTTTGATCATCCCCACAGACAAATGTATCTGAATCCAGACTTTGCTTTATATTTTTGAGCTTAATCTCTGATACAGAATGAAATGCTGAAACGATTCTTGATCTGGGTGCTAAATTGTCTGCAACCATTTCTGCAGCTGGTTTTTTGCCTTGTTCTATAGGTATATACACAAAACCTGCGTCAGTTCTTGTCATCGGAACAATAGGGGATACAACGATACACTCGCTTTTAACTTCAAGTTTACTGCAAGTGTCGCTGATGGATTCATAAGGAATAGATAGAATGAGTACATCAGAATATCCAGCTAACGCAAAATTGTCGTCTCCTTTGATGCTTCCTCTAATGCTATCGCCATATGCTTCTAACGCCGTCTTTTGATAATTCTCAGCTGCTTCATTTGCTCTTTGAACATCTCTTGAACCAACAGTGACATCATGTTTAAAACACCATCTGAGGGCTAAACCTTCGCCCATTCCACCTGTTCCACCTATTATTCCGATTCTCATATATACATTCATCAAATATTTGGATATTAAGTTTATCAGGGAAGGAGAGGCAAAATATCCAGAGCAAAATATCTTCAACATAAGGACAAAAATATATTATGATTAATTGAAAAGTGAAAATTAATATCTTGTATATAGTCATTTTCAATGAATTTGCCGCTAACAATACTTATGCGTCATGGACAGGCTGATAATAATATCAATAGGATACTTGTGGGTAGATATATTGACTCACATCTGACAGAATATGGTAAACAACAGGTTGCTGATACAGCTAACTATTTAAAAAAAGTACCGATCGAAAAAATTTACGTGAGTCCAGTGACTAGGACTATAGAAACTGCAAATATCGTGTGCGAAGCTTTAGGTATGAATTATGAAATCGATGAGAGACTGTATGAAATTGAGCTTGGTAAATTAGTTGGCATGAATTTTGATGATATAATTGAAAAACATGGAAACTTGTTCTTGAAATTCTATACTGAAGGCGATCAGACATTAAGAAACTACGGTGTTGAAAGCTTTTCATCTGTAAAAAAGAGAATGAAGCATATACTTGATGAGATCATGGAAAAATATCCCGAGAAAAATGTGTTATTAATTACACATCTTGATCCGATCAAAGCTGCATTATCAATTTTATTGGACTTAAAACCTGACTCTCTTTATCAATGGCATATGCGCAATGCCGCAATGACCATCTTGAAGCACGAGAACAAAATTTATTCGCTTTTTGGTGTTAATATCATGGGTATACATAGATATCTAACCGAATAGGTCTTCTGGATGTGCTTTGTAATGTTATATTATTGTGCAATCATGAATAATAAGACAACACTATATGCTATTAAAAGAATAATAATATTATAATTGGGATATCTAAGTAGGCAGATAGAATCACAAAGGGTGTATTTTAATTCGAAAACTTTCTCTATATCTAAACCTACTTTTTATTTATGTATTCATTATTTTCACAAACCTTAAATTAGATATGAAATTCTACTGTGATATTAGAGCGGATCTCTATGGTATCAAATTCAAATTTCTGGTTGATTTTGACGATTGTTCCGTTGCTAGCAATATCTATTCTAAGTATAACTACACAAGCTTTTGGGGCAGACTCTTCTAGTCAATATATTGTTAGAAGAGTCGTAATATGGGATCTATTTTATAGAAATATGATCGTAGCGTTCATTGTGGGTGCCGTTGTTCAAGGTGCTATTGTTTACGTTGTATGGCGATTCAGAGAATCCAATAAGAAAAACTTTTATCGTCAGTCAATGGGAAGTGAGCATCGCTAATTGAGTCACGCTACTTATGAGTGGGTATATGTAGCTGTTGTAACAGCTCTTCTAATTTTTATAGGCGCAGAGGCTTGGAATGTAGAGCATACTTTGGAGTTTGCTCCTCCGGAATCTAAAACTATTAAAGTTATAGGACAACAATGGTTTTGGACTTTTGAACATGAAAATGGACAGCAAGAAGTTGGTGAACTTCATGTGACACAGGGGGTACCATATAGATTTGAAATTGTTTCAAAAGATGTTATACATGATTTTAACGTTCCTGACTTTACCATTCTGATGGATGCGGTACCTGGCAGAGTTAACACATTATGGAATGTATTTGACGTACCCGGCCAGTATTTAATTCAGTGCAGAGAATATTGTGGTCTGCTTCATTATAATATGAGAGCAAAATTATTTGTTTTACCTACTGCTGCAGAGAATTCGTTCGAATCTAATCAAACTCAAGCAGCAGGAGCAGCAACAGCAACAGGAAGCGCAAATAACACATCTACAGCATCTTCCTCTGGTGGTAGTAGTAGTGCTGCTAGTGTTAGTGGTCCTGTAGGCGGTACTCTGACAATTCTAGCAGGTGCAAATGTACAAGGCAATCCATCATACGATCCTAATCCTATGACAGTAAAGAAAGGCGATGCAATACAAGTAGTAAACAAAG
>JAICSL010000202.1 GCA_025936955.1 Nitrososphaeraceae archaeon | reverse complement strand
ATTTAGAATTATATCCTGTATTTGGCCATGATTAGATCAATCCAATGACACAAACCAGTCATTCACTTCAAGATGAAGAGCAAAATTTTCTGATGAATAGAGTTATTCCTACGAAGTGTTAAATCCAATGGAAATCTATGATGTAACTTGTGAAGTATCAATTATTAGGTAAGAGTGGGCTTAGAGTGTCTGAGCTCTGTCTTGGAGCCATGACTTTTGGCGAAGAATGGGGATGGGGTGCATCCAAAGAAGAATGTCATAAAATATTTAATGCGTATGTAGATGCTGGTGGCAATTTTATTGATACTGCTAACAAATACACTGAAGGTACAAGTGAAAAGTATGTCGGTGAATTTATCGCATCTGACAGAGATAGGTTTGTTTTAGCTACCAAATACACATCAAATACAAGAAGAGGCGATCCTAATGCTGGCGGCAATCATCGTAAGAACATGATACAATCGTTAGAAGCGAGCCTGAAGAGATTAAACACAGATTACATTGATCTATATTGGGTTCATGCATGGGATCCTCTGACTCCAGTCGAAGAGATGCTGCGGGTTCTCGATGATATGGTACGGGCAGGCAAGATTTTATACATTGGTATCTCCGATGCTCCATCTTGGATAGTTTCACAAGCTAACACTCTAGCAAACCTAAAGGGATGGACAGAATTTACCGGTTTACAGATTGAGTATAGCCTAATTGAAAGAACTCCTGAGCGAGAACTACTGCCTATGGCTGATGCATTGGACATTGGAGTAACAGCTTGGTCTCCTTTGGGTGGAGGAGTTCTTACAGGTAAATATAAGAAGAGCACAAGAGAAGAAGAACAAAAGCTACAGACACAGCCACAAAATACTTCACCCTCATCATCAACTACTGTTATAACGCAAGAAGGTAATAACAGATTAGAGGTTCAAAACGAGTTTGCAAACAGAGTTCTTAACAATAGAAATATATTAATTGCTCAGGAGGTTAGCAAGATTGCTAAAGAGATAGGATGTAGTGCAGCACAAGTTGCTTTGAACTGGGTTAGACAACAAAATATAATGTCGTCAACTTGGAAAAACATGATAATACCAATTATTGGAGCAAGAAAAGAAACGCAAGTCAAGGATAATCTAGCTTGTATAGAGTTTGAATTGACATCTGAACAAATGAAGATGTTAAATGAAGTCAGCAAAATAGAATTGGGTTTTCCTCATGACTTTCTAAATTCCGAAATGATAAGGGATATAATTTATGGTGGTACGTATTCATCGACGGTACTCAAAAAATAAGAAGATCCACCATTTTAAGGCATAAATGGCTGATATAGTATTCAAGAACAAAATAGTGACACATAATATGCTTCTACTTGCGAGGAATTCTTATAACACTAGTTATTTTGTTTGCAATTCTATTTGCTAATTTTTCGTTTATAATAGCAGCGTATAGATCTAACATAAAGAGTAACAGTAGTGGCAATCTGTATAGTTCTAACTCGACAGTTGTTCTCTATTCTTAAACCATCATAATTCTGCAGAAATGTGTATCATTTGCAATTCTATATTTCTGGCCCTTTTACGATGACGTTTTTACGATAATTCTAGACCTGGATGAATGTTTATACAATCTAGATACCAAACCATGAACTAATTCATGCACTTCTTTCAGAATGAATATGGTCAGCAGATGCTCCTATTAAATGAGATAAAATTGAAAACTTTGAAATCATCAGTTAGCCCAGGAGGATTTGAGTCCGGCATGTATGGGGGTTCAATGGTTTATCTTATTAATGCTTCAGCCCTCGTACCTAAAGACAACAACTTTAACAATACTTGCAGTGACAAAAGTTGGAATACCCAAACGATATCATCAACTGCAATTGCAACAAAGTGATAAATTATTCAGGAGTAGATTTTCCTATATAGTGAGAGACTATTGGTTGTGGACAATCCTTGATAAGTAATCGGATTCTATCTTCCATACCCTGAATGTTCTTAGTAACATGTTCATGTTGACGCATGTGGTCAGTCCAGGTATCAGCAATTCTGATTTCGATATAGTGACTACTATCTACGGGGTCTTGGAATAATTCCCAATAGGCCATTCCCTCGCTCTTGAGAATACGTCCTAATTTACGTAAACTCTGCTCGAACTCATCAGCTAATTTGGGATCAATCTTGTTATATTCGATTATTATTAGAGCTTGACTGTCACTTTGTGTAGGAACAACTGAAAACACGGGTGGAAGTGACCAGTGATCACTTGCTGGCGTAAAATCAAGATCATCCAACAAAGTAGTGTTGTAGCGAGTTTTAGCAATAATAGTTGCACCTAAAGCTAGCGAAGCTATTGAGAGCGTGATTGGGATTCCAAATGTATTAGCTATAGTACCCCATATTAGACTACCAGCTACCAAGCCACCATTTAGTATAAGGAGATAAACTGCTAATACTCTTGCTCCAATCCACTTTGGCGCAGATTTCATTCCAATGGTATAAAATTTTGATAATATTGTAATATATGCAGCTCCTCCAATCCACATGACTATAAAAAGGATAGAAAAATCTCGTACGTATCCCATTGTGAATATTACAATTGCAAGTAACGCTATAGAACCTGTAATGAGAGATTCTATGGAAGCTTTAGGTCGCAATCTTGGTAAAACTAGAATTCCGCCAATTATTGAACCCATACCAAAAGATCCTAATAGCAATCCTAAACCTGTGGAATCAAGTCTTAATTCATGTTTAACTAAGAATGGCAAGAGAGATAATAAGGCACTACTACATAATGTAAACAAACCTGCGCGGACAATTAATACATGAGCTGCTGGGGAATAGTGTATATAACGTATCTGAACTCGAATAGCTCGAATAATATTTTCCGGAGGCAGAGAGCTTTGTTGTTGGTGGACATCAGACTTTCTTGGTAATCTACTTAGTATTATAATCATACCAATAAATGAAGCCGAATTAAGAAAAAATACGGCCCAAGGTGCAATTGCTGCTACAATAAAGCCACCAACTGTGGGACCTACTACGCGACCTATGTTACTAGCAAGAGCACTAAGGGTGAGAGCGGCAGATAGTTCTGATCTCGGTACTAGCCCGCTCATCGTAGGAATGATTGGAGTCCTAATCATAGTCGTCCCTGCTCCTAGTGCGAAAGTAAATATCAATAGTATCGTAGGTGTAATCAGACCAAAAAGATTGAAGATTCCTAGCATCGTAGATGTTGCAAACATGTATGCACAGGTAATAAGGAGTATATTACGCCGGTCAAAAATATCAGATAATATCCCAGAAGGTAATGCAAATAGAAAAATTGGTAGAGTAGTAGCAGTTGTGATAAGCGAAACGAATAAAGGATTTGGAGCAAGTGAAGTCATTAACCATGTCGCTCCTACATCGTACATAGCGGTACCGATATATGAAAAGAGAGCAGCAATCCACAACGTCCTATACAGACTAGATCTAAAAGGACTCAAACCTGACGCTGAAATATTTTCTTCTACGTTTGGTTGTCCTTCTCTTTCAACCATAGGAAAATAACTAAACAATACTTAATAATACATTTTTCTAAAAAATATAATGCATTATCAAAATACCAGGAACTGAATAAAAACACTTCGATTCTATTACTTCCTTTTTCTATTACTTTAGGATATAAATGATAATTATATATCTAAATGTTACAGTCAGGCTAGCATTATTACTATTTGGTAACTTAATTTATATATTATTGATTGTAGCATAGGGGTACAAAACCGTGGACACGTGTGAAAAGCCACAATAAACAAGACATTTATTAAAATCTAATCGTGCAATATTCCATATAAAGGATTTAATATTTACTATACATTGGTAACCTATCGATAGAAACAAGTTTAATTAAAACTTCTTATAAATTAAACATAAAAAGAATACAAAAATAGGGTAGTAAAATATGGTGATGATTTCATACAACGAATGAAATATCTATATAACCTACCTAAAATTCTTTGATTTACCTTTCTTTCACTTCAGAAGTATTAAAGATAAATATGAAATAAAGACTCTTTTTGATAATCGAATTGATTTTTACTGTTATTACTAATATTTGATTCAATTAAATAAGATGATCTTTTAAGATATCTTTAATTTGTGTAATAAGGATGTCTTATACTTTTGCTCCTTTTCAATTAAAGATGGTTACAATCGTTTTATAATTTCTAATTTTTACTGGGGCAATTACCATTGGTTAATCACTATTTCTATTATTTTATTGT